>JAFYAB010000025.1 GCA_017540945.1 Oscillospiraceae bacterium
GGTGGACATGTCCACGCCGGGAACGTACTTCATGTCGGGGTGGCCGGAGAGATGGGCCTTGATGGAGCGGAGCAGCTGCAGATCCTCCACGGGGAAAAAGCCCCGCAGCGCCAGCACCGCATAGAGGGCGGGAGCGCAGTGACCCTTGGAGAGAACGAAGCGGTCCCGGTCCTCCCACTTGGGATTGGCGGGGTCCACGTTCATCTCGTTGAAGTAGAGGGTGGTCAGGGCGTCCAGACAGGAGAGAGAGCCGCCGGGGTGTCCGGAGCTGGCGCGGTGCACCGCCTCCACCGCCAGCAGCCGTGCCTTGTAGGCCGTGATGGCCAGGTCTTTGCCGTACAGTTTTTCCATAGTACCCTTCCTTTATTAAAAATTTTTACTGTTGCTTCATTCAGCCAGGGCTTGATAGCGGAATTCGGTCTGCCAATAATAGCTCAGATTTTTCATTTGGTGGTATTTTTCCGACCAGGATGCAGGAATCGAAGTGCGCAGCTTACCGTTGATGCTGACCCGCCCCTTTGTGGAGTAGACGGGGAAGGCTTTCATCATTTCGTCCATGGCCTGGAGATAGGCGGGGCCCTTGCCCCAGCCCAGGGTATCGAAAAGTACGTTCATCAGATAGCAGGGGGAGATGGTGGGGCCGGCCTTTGTTTTGCCGGAGATACCCAGCTTCTGCTTCGCTGCGTCGTTCATCCAGATCACATAGTCGGTGGAGTAGTAGTTGAAGAAGCCGCTCTCGGTGGAAAGGCTCAGATCCATGCCGTAGCGGGCGTAAGCAGCGGTGGTGTAGTTGTTGATGTCCTTGCCCAGGGTAGCCTTGTGGTCGCCGTAAATGAGCAGGACAATGGGGCGTTCAGTGCTATATCGGAAGTGATCCACCAGAAGCCTCAGCTCGTCGTCCCGTTTGGCGCAGCAGCCCAGATAGTTGTTCATGGCGTAGCCGTCGGGGGTTTTTGCGTCGCGCTTGACGTAACGGCCCGGGTAGTTGTTTTTGGTGTAGCTGTAGGGACCGTGGCCCTCATAGGTGACGGAGAAGTTGAAATACGGCGCGTCGCTTTCAGCCAAATGCTCCTGATACTGCTGCCAGATTACGTCGTAGAGCACGTCGTCGTCGGCGATCTTTTTTTCTCCCACCAGCGCGTCGAAGGTGTCCTCCCGGAAAGCGTAGCGGTCAAAGCCCATGTAACGGGCCACGTTCTGTCGGTTGTAGAACCAGCCGTTGAAGGGGTGAGCGCCCTCGGCGGTATAGCCCTGCTCTTTGAGATACCAGACATAGGAGTTGGTGGGCTTTCGCCATTCCTGCTGAACGTAGTTGCCGGCCAGAAAAGCGCGCTCGGCGTCCTTGGTGTTGCCGCCAAAGCCGTTGGTGACCAGATTGCCCCAGAGAACAGCCTCGTCCCGGAGACTGTGGTAGAGGTCGTAGCAGGAGAAGTCGATGGCGTCCTGGTCGCAGCTCAACTCGGAGAGGTCGGAGTAACTCTCCCGCATGACGACGAAAATATCCACCTGCCGATCCTCGGGAATATCCTCCTGGATATAGCTGTTCAGCAGGGCCTCGGTTTCCTCTTTGGAATAGTTGGAGGGCTTGCCGCTGCCGGTAAAGATGCTTCGGGTGAAGGGGAGAATCACGCCCCGGGAGGCGTAGATCTGGGTGACAGACCAGGTGTTGATGTGGGTGTAGTTCTTGGTGAGAGCGTTCATTTTGTCCGAGACAGCCAACGCGGTCACCCCCGTCAGGACGCCGACGGCGGCCAGCAGGCCGATCCAACGGCTGAGCTTCCAGCGGGGACGCCAGCGGCTCAGCAGAGCCAGCAGGGCCGTGAAGCCCAGGGCGCCGCCGATGGACAAAAGGATGGTGGGGGTCAGCTCCAATTCATAACCCTGGGTGCCGGTGATGGCCAGGGCTTCCCGCAGGCAGGTCAGATCCTGAAATTGGAGGGCGTCGGTGCGGATGATGATCAGATAGTAATTGCCCACGGCGATCCCCAGAACCACAACGGCAGTCAGCAGATAGGCGAGCCAGGCGCGGCCCAGGAGGGCAAAGAGAACGAGACAGAACGCGTAGATCAGCAGGAGATTGATGGCGGGGATCCAGAGATCCTCCCAGTAGCCCAGCCAGATCTCCTCGCCCAGATTGCTGTAGGACAGCCGCAGTGTGAAATAGGTCAGGACCGCGCAGCCCAGGAGCATCAACGCCAGATGCCACAGCAGGAACCAGAACTGTTTCCGCTCCGGCATGCGTTTGCTCAGGACCTGCGGCACGTCCTGCTTGCCGCGGGGGCGCTTGATCGTTTTAGCCATGATATTGCCTCTCAATTATCTTTTTTTTGCCAGGGGCTCGCTTTGCTCCTGGCCTTCCAGGAGGCGGCCGATGATCTGGTTGGAGACCAGAAAGCCCGTGGGCGTCAGGATCCAGCGGCCGCCGCTCTGGATGAACAGACCCTTTTCCGCCATAGGCTTTATGATTTCCAGCAGGGGAGAGAAGGGCATGAGATAGTTTTTTTCGTATTCCTCCGGAGAGATGCCCTGGGTGGTGCGGAGCCGCAGCATGACGTATTCCCCGGCCCGCTCCCGGGCGGGAATGGTCTCACACTCGGAAAGGATGGGCACGTCCTGCTTCAAAACGCCCCGGATGTAATTTTCAATGTCGCGTTTGTTGGTATAGCGCTTGCCGGCGAAGTCCGAGGCGGCGGCGGGGCCGAAGCCGATGTACTCCCGGCCCAGCCAGTATTTCAGGTTGTGGCGGGACTCGAAGCCGGGCTTGGCGAAGTTGGAGATCTCATACTGGCGGTAGCCCGCCTCCTCCAGCAGCTCTACGGTTTTGAGATACATGTCCGCCTGCACCTCGTCGGAGGGCAGGTTGGCGGCCTCCCGGTATTCCCAGAGGGGCGTGCCCTCCTCCACCTTGAGACCGTAGCAGGACATATGCTCGGGCCGCAGATGCAGCACGTGTCGAAGAGTCTCCTCCCACTGGGCCGCGGTCTGGTTCGGCAGGCCGTACATGAGATCCAGGGAGATGTTGTCAAAGCCGCAGGCCCGGGCCAGCTGCACGGCGTTTCTGGCCTGCTCATAGTTATGGGGGCGGCCCAGCTTCTGCAGTACGTCGTCCCGGTCCGACTGGACGCCCAGGGACATGCGGTTGAAGCCCTCGGCCCGCAGCTTTCGCAGCAGGCTCTCCGAGACGGAATCCGGGTTGGCCTCGAAGGTGATCTCCGCGTCCTTGTCCACCCGAAAGCGGTGCTGAAGCTCGGCAAAGATGCGGCGCAGATTGTCCGCGCCGAAGAAGGAGGGGGTGCCGCCGCCGAAGTAGACCGTGTCCACCAGATAATCCGTGGCCCGGGCTCCGGTCTCCTTGAAGTGGACCGCCAGCGCCTGGAGATAGTTGTCCACCAGCCGCCGGTCCCGGCTGCCGCCGATGGAGTAAAAGTCGCAGTACTGACACTTGCTGCGGCAAAAGGGGATATGGATGTAAATTCCTAAAGGTTTCAGCTCGTTCATAATCAATCACTCGTCCATCTTTAATACCGCCATGAAAGCCTCGGAGGGCACCGACACGGTGCCGAAGGTCCGCATGCGCTTTTTGCCTTCCTTCTGCTTTTCCAGCAGCTTCTTTTTTCGGGTGATGTCGCCGCCGTAGCACTTGGCGAGAACGTCCTTACGCAGGGCCTTGATGGTCTCCCGGGCGATGATCTTGCCGCCGATGGCGGCCTGGACCGGGATCTCGAACATCTGGCGGGGGATGTTCTCCTTCAGCTTTTCGCAGATGCGGCGGGCCCGGGCATAGGCCTCGTCGGCAAAGAGAATGAAGCTCAGGGCGTCCACCAGCTCGCCGTTGAGCAGGATGTCCAGCTTGACCAGCTTGGAGGGCCGATAGCCGATCAGCTCGTAGTCCAGCGAGCCGTAGCCCCGGGTCCGGGATTTCAGCGCGTCGAAGAAGTCGTAGATGATCTCGTTGAGGGGGATCTCGTAATGGAGCTCTACCCGGCTCTGGTCCAGGTAGCTCATGTCCTTGAACTCGCCCCGGCGGAACTGGCAGAGGTCCATGATGTTGCCCACGTAGTCCGGCGGCGCGATGATGCTGGCCTTGACATAGGGCTCATAGGCCTGGGCGATCTCCATGGGATCGGGATAGTTGAGGGGAGTATAGACCTCAATGTGGCTGCCGTCGGTCTTGTCGATCTGGTAGACCACGTTGGGGGCCGTGGTGATCAGGTCCAGATTGAACTCCCGTTCCAGCCGCTCCATGATGATCTCCATGTGCAGCAGGCCCAAAAAGCCGCAGCGGAAGCCGAAGCCCAGGGCGATGGAGTTCTCCTGGGTGTAGTACATGGAGGCGTCGTTGAGCTTGAGTTTTTCCAGCGCGTCCCGCAAATCGCCGTATTTGGAGCCGTCGGCGGGGTAGACGCCGGCGTAGACCATGGGCTGGCAGGTCTTGTAGCCGGGCAGGGGCTCGCTCGCGGGGTTCTCAGCCCCGGTGACGGTGTCGCCCACCCGGGTGTCCGCGATGGTCTTGATGGAGGCGGTCAGATAGCCCACCTCGCCCGCGCCCAGGGCGTCGGCGGGAACCATGCCCTTGGGGTGCAGGTAGCCGCACTCCACCACCTTGTAGACGGCGCCGGAGGCCATCATCTTCACGTCCATGCCGGGCCGGACCACGCCGTTCATCACCCGCATATAGACGATGACGCCCCGGTAGCTGTCATACTGGCTGTCGAAAATCAGAGCCTGCAGGGGAGCGTCCCGGTCTCCCTTGGGAGCTGGCACGTCCCGCACGATCATTTCAAGCACGGAGTGGATGTTGACGCCGTTTTTGGCGGAGATCTCCGGCGCGTCCATGGCGGGAAGGCCGATAATGTCCTCGATCTCCTGCTTGACCTCCTGGGGTCGGGCCGCGGGCAGATCGATCTTGTTCACCACGGGCAGGACCTCCAGCCCTGCGTCGATGGCCAGGTAGGTGTTCGCCAGAGTCTGGGCCTCGATGCCCTGGGAGGCGTCTACCACCAGTACCGCGCCCTCGCAGGCGGTCAGGGAGCGGGAGACCTCGTAGTTGAAGTCCACATGGCCCGGGGTGTCGATCAGGTTGAGGACGTAGTCCTCCCCGTCGTCGGCCCGGTAGTTGAGCTTCACGGCCCGGGCCTTGATGGTGATGCCCCGCTCCCGCTCCAGCTCCATATTGTCGAGGATCTGCTCCTCCATCTCCCGCCGGTCCACGGTGTTGGTCTCCTCCAGCAGACGGTCCGCCAGGGTGGACTTGCCGTGGTCGATATGGGCCACGATGGAGAAGTTCCGGATCTTGGATAGTTCAGTCATATGTCAAACCTCAATTTGGGCATAGATACCCTTTATAAATCACATTTTATTATATCAGAGAAATACCTGTTTGTAAAGGACGAAAAAGAGACGCCGCGGCGTCTCTTTTCAATCGGGAAACTGGGAATTGGAATAAAGGTTCAAGGTTTAAGGTTCAAGGGCCAAGGGCTCTGCGGACTTGCAGCTTGAGCCTCTGCTCGATAGATCCGAATGCATCAATCAGGCTGCGCTGCCGCGGAGGCATTCATGCTGCCCATGCGATAACCCCCCAGATCCAGGGTGACGTATCGATAACCGAAGCGTTTCAACGCGGAATGGACCGCGGCGGCCTCGGCCGGGTCCCGCAGCCGCGCCAGACCCGCGGCGTCCAGCTCCAGCCGGGCCAGATCTCCGTGGTCCCGGACCCGAAGCTGGCGATAGCCCCGCTCCGACAACCAGGCTTCGGCGGCCTCCACCCGGGCCAATCCCTGGGCTGAAATGGGGTGATTGGTCTCAAAACGGGTGGCCAGGCAGGCCATGGCGGGCTTGTCCCAGGTGGGCAGGCCCAGTTCTCGGGAGAGCGCCCGGATCTCCGCCTTCGTAAGCCCCGCTTCCAGCAGGGGAGAGCGGACGCCCAGCTCCCGCACGGCCCGCATGCCGGGGCGGTAGTCCTTCAAATCGTCCGCGTTGGAGCCCTCAAGCACCTGGGCCAGACCCAGCTCCCGGGCGGCCTCTTTGATCCTGGCAAAGAGCGCTCGTTTGCAGAGATAGCAGCGCTCGCTTGGGTTCTCCGCCACCCCGGGGATCGCCAGCACATCCACGTCCAGCACCGCGTGGCGGAGGCCCTCCGCCGCGCAGAGGTCCGCGGCCTCGGCCAACTCCCGCTCCGGCACGAAGACGGAGCGGATCGTCACCGCGACGACCCGGTCTCCCAAAGCCTCATGGGACGCCCGCAGCAGCAGGGTGGAGTCCACCCCTGCCGAAAAGGCCACCGCCGCGGAGCCCAGCTCCCGGAGGATATTCAGCAGTCGTTTATATTTCTCGTTCATGCTTCCTCCGATAAAAAGAATACTGAAAGCTTAAGACTTGAATGGAAAGGTGACGCTGCGCGACGAATTTGAAAATACCACAATTATTCGTTATTCATTATCATTTCCCGGGCCGCGTCCAGGGAGAGCCCCCGCTCCGCTGCGATCCGGGCCAGATCCTCATATTCGCACTTGATCCGCTCCATGCCATAGCCGGAGGCAGTCTTCACCCGCACGGGACCGAAGGCCGTCTCCCGGGTCTCGATGCTCCGCACCAGCACGGCCCGATGCTTCACGCAGAACCGGATCCCAAGGGTCGTGGTGTGCCGGAAGAGCAGCTCTGTCAGGGCAGCCCGGTCTTCCGGTTTACATAATACGCACAGCATCGTGCCGGGCCGGGATTTCTTCATGCCGATGGGCTGGGTCCAGGCGTCCAGGGCTCCGGCCTTCAGCAGACGCTCCAGGGCAAAGCCGATGGCTTCGGCGCTCATATCGTCCAGATTGCAGGCCAGCTCCAGCACAACGTCTCCGGCCTCCTCCGTCTCGCCCAGCAGAGCCCGGACGCAGTTGGCGGCGGGGAAATCCTTGCTTCCCATGCCGTAGCCGATGGCCCGGGTCCGCATCACGGGCATGGGGCCAAAGCTGTTGACATAATATCGGAGCAGCGCCGCCCCGGTGGGGGTGCAGAGCTCACCCCGGATGGCGCCGCCATAGATTGGAATATCCCGCAGCAGCTCCGCCGTGGCGGGGGCCGGGACGGGCATGAGCCCGTGGGCGCAGCGGACCTGGCCGCTGCCCACATGGACAGGGGAGGCCAGCACCTGCTCCGGGGCCAGCTCCCGCATCAGCAGGCAGACCGCCGTCACGTCGGCCACCGCGTCTAGGGAGCCCACCTCGTGGAAATGGATCTCCTCCACCGGGACCCCGTGGACCTTGCTCTCCGCTTCCGCGAGGAGGCCGTAGACGGCAAGGACGTCCTGCCTGACGGCCTCCGGCAAATCCAGATGGTCCCGCACCAGATGTTCGATCCCGTGGAGCCCGTGATGCTCGTGGTGATGGTGCTCCAGCCCAGAGCCTTCCCCCGAGGGGGAAGGTGTCAGCGCCTCAGGCGCTGACGGATGAGGGGCGTCTCGATCCGCTTCATGGTGATGATGGTGTTCTTCATGCTCCTCATGTCCGTGTACGGTCACAGTCATGTGGGTTCCCCGGATCCCGCATTTGACCGAGGCCTCAGCCCGGAACGCCACGCCGGGGATCCCCAGGGCGTTCAGCTTCTCGACGAAGCCGGCGGGGTCGGGATGCAGCTCCAGCA
>JAFYAB010000074.1 GCA_017540945.1 Oscillospiraceae bacterium
GCAGTTCCGGGTGATCTGCAATCTGGGCGGCCTGGTGGGACTGAATCTCTATGCCCCCTTCCTGAATGACAGCGGAAACGCGGATTTTTCCGACGTCAAACGCCATCTCGACCATTTCCTGGAGCTGGGAGGACAGCATCACCTGGCCCTGGGCGGCGACCTGGACGGCTGCGACCGGCTGCCGGTCGGTTTCAGCAGCGTCGAGCATTACAACGATTTGGGCCGGTATCTGATGCGGCAGGGGATGGAGGAACTGACCGTCAACAACATCTTCAACAATAATGCGGTACGCTTCTCCATGCAGCACCTTCAGAAGAAACGGGTAGGTGGTTGAAATGGCATTATACGCCATCGGCGATCTGCACCTGAGCTTCGAGGCGGACAAGCCCATGGACGTGTTCGGAAAAAAATGGATCGGCTATGTGGATAAGCTCCGGGAGGGCATTTCCGTCATTGGCCCGGAGGATACCACCGTCCTGCTGGGAGACCTGAGCTGGTCCATGGAGCTGGACCGTGCGCGGAAGGACTTTGCCTTTATCAACGCCATTCCGGGCAGAAAGATCATCCTGAAGGGAAATCACGATTACTGGTGGACCACTGCGACAAAATTCTATCGGTTCTGTGAGGAACAGGGATTCCGGGATCTGTGGATTCTCAACAACAACTGCTACGAATATGACGATCTTGCGATCTGCGGCACCCGGGGTTGGTTCTTCGAGGAGGAAAAGGGCGGAGCCCATGACGAAAAGATCCTCAACCGTGAGCTGATCCGCCTGGAGACCTCCCTGAAGGCGGCGGGGGAGCGGGAAAAGCTCTGCTTTCTCCACTACCCGCCGGTCTACCGGGGCTATCTATGCCGCCCGATCCTGGATTTGCTCCATCGGTACGGTGTCAAGCAGTGCTGGTACGGTCATCTTCACTCCGAGAGCCACCGCTTGGCCGTGACGGGAGCTTTTGAAGGGATCGACTTCCGCCTTGTATCCGCCGATTATATTGGCTTTCGCCCCGTCCTTGTAAAAACCGCAGAAAAAGCCAAGAATTCATAAATTAATACTTGAAATATACAAATTTTCTGCTAGAATATATAGGCTTAAGCTATCGCCAACACAGGAGGAAATACTACCATGACTATCAAAAGTGCAAACAGAGAGAACAACAAGCTGACCGTCCAGGTCGAGGTCGAGAAGGAAGTCTTCGAGACGGGCATCCAGAAGGCCTACCTCAAGAACCGCAAGTACATTGCCGTTCCCGGCTTCCGCAAGGGCAAGGCCCCCCGGAAGATGATCGAGAACCTTTACGGCCCCCAGGTTTTCCACAGCGACGCGGTGGAGGAGATCTTCCCCGAGGTCTTCAAGGAAGCCGTTACCGATCAGGGCTGGAAGCCCGTTGGTCAGCCCTCTGTCACCGATATGAACGTCCGCGAGGACAAGACCCTGGAGCTGACCATTGAGGTCGAGCTCTATCCCGAAGTCGAGCTGGGCCAGTACAAGGGCGTCGAGGCCCCCAAGGCCGCCGTTGTCGTCACTGACGAAGAGGTCGAGGCAGAGCTGGACAAGAAGGCCAACGAGGTCGCCCGCATCGTCACCGTGGAGCGTCCTGCGCAGGAAGGCGACACCGTGGTCATCGACTACAAGGGCCTGAAGGACGGCGTGCCCTTTGACGGCGGCAGCGCCGAGGGCTATGAGCTTCGTCTGGGCAGCCACAGCTTCATCCCCGGCTTTGAGGAGCAGCTGATCGGCGCCGCGGCCGGCGAAGAGAAGGCGCTGAACCTCAGCTTCCCGGAGGACTACCACGCCAAGGAGCTGGCCGGCGCCGCCGTGGTCTTCGAGGTGAAGGTCCACGAGGTCAAGGAGACCCAGGTCCCCGCCAAGGACGACGAGCTGGCCAAGGACGTCTCCGAGTTCGACACCCTGGAGGAGCTGAAGGAAGACCTGCGCAAGCAGATTGAGACCCGCAAGGAAGAGGAGGCCTCCCGGGCCTTTGAGTCCGCCCTGATGGAGAAGATCGCCGAGGGCGCAAAGCTCGAGCTGCCTGCCGCCATGATTGAGGAAGAGGTGGACACCGAGCTCCAGAACTTCGACTACCAGCTCCGCGCCCAGGGCATGAGCCTGGAGCAGTACAGCAAGATGATGGGCGGCGACCTGTCCCGGTTCCGTGCCAGCATCCGGCCCTCCGCCGAGAAGCAGGTTCGTCTGCGCACCGTGCTGAAGGCCATCGCTGAGGCTGAGAAGCTGGAGGCTGCGGAGGAGGATCTGAACGCTGAGTATCAGAAGCTCTCCGAGCAGTACAGCATGGATGAGGAGAAGCTGAAGACCATCATCCCGGTCGAGGAGATCACCACCGACATCAAGGTCCGCAAGGCCCGCGACCTCGTGATCGCTGAAGCTGTCGCTACAGCGCCCGTCGAGGAATAATTCTGCCTGCGGGGGCCGATGCCCGCATCGGCCCGCTGTTTCCTGTCCCGCAGCAGGAATAATCCTGACGCTGTGCGGTTACAATGCCATAGCACAAATTCGCGGGGCCGATACCATATCGGCCCCGAAACCTGAAAGGAGATACGACCATGAGCTTAGTTCCCTATGTGGTCGAACAGACCAGCCGCGGCGAGCGGTCCTATGACATCTTCTCCCGCCTGCTGAACGACCGGATCATCATGCTCTCTGAGGAGGTCAACGATACCACAGCCTCTCTGATCGTGGCTCAGCTGCTCTACCTGGAAGCTCAGGACCCTGACAAGGATATCCAGTTCTATATCAACAGCCCCGGCGGCGTGATTACCTCCGGTCTGGCCATCTACGACACTATGCGGTATATCAAGTGCGACGTGTCCACCATCTGCATTGGCATGGCGGCCTCCATGGGCGCTTTCCTGCTCTCCGCGGGCACCAAGGGCAAGCGTATGGCGCTGCCCAACGCGGAGATTATGATCCACCAGCCCTCCGGCGGCGCTCAGGGTCAAGCCACCGATATCCAGATCCAGGCGAAACGAATTCAGAGCATGAAGCAGAAGCTCAACGAGCTGTTGGCGGCCAACACCGGAAAAGCCCTGGAGCAGATCGCGGCTGACACCGAGCGCGATAACTTCATGACCGCCCAGGAGGCCCTGGCCTACGGTATTATCGACAAGGTCATCGATCATCGCTGACCCTGTCAGGGCAGATCATGCCTGCAAAGCGGGAAGATCGACCCGCTCCGCCGAAGTCGGAGATTGTAACGTGACCCCAACCGAAAGGAGAGCATCCTATGCCCAGTGAGAAAGGCGTCCGCTGTTCCTTTTGCGGCAAGCGACAGGAACAGGTCAAGCGAATGATGTCCGGACCCAACAACATCTATATTTGCAACGAATGCGTGGATCTCTGCAACAGCCTGATTCGCGAGGACCTCTACGAGACCGAAAACCGTTTTGCCCATGACCCGGAAAAGCTCCCGACACCCAAGGAGATCAAGGAGTACATGGACAACTATATCATCGGCCAGGAGGAGGCCAAAATCGCCCTCTCCGTGGCGGTGTATAACCACTATAAGCGCATCTATTTCGGAGAGGACTCCGATGTGGAAATGCAGAAGAGCAATATTCTGCTGATCGGACCCACCGGCTCCGGCAAGACCCTCTTTGCCCAGACCCTGGCGAAGATCCTGGACGTCCCCTTTGCCATCGCCGACGCCACCACCCTGACTGAGGCCGGCTATGTGGGCGAGGATGTGGAAAACATCCTCCTGCGGCTGATCCAGGCCGCGGATTTCGACGTGGAGCGTGCTGAGCAGGGCATCATCTACATTGACGAGATGGATAAGATCGCCCGCAAGAGCGAAAACACCTCCATCACCCGCGACGTCTCCGGCGAGGGCGTCCAGCAAGCGCTGCTGAAGATCGTGGAGGGCACCATTGCCAACGTACCGCCCCAGGGCGGACGGAAGCATCCCCAGCAGGAGTTCATCCAGATCGACACCTCCCGGATCCTCTTCATTTGCGGCGGCGCCTTCGACGGCCTGGACAAGATCATCGAGCGCCGGGTGGAGCGCAGCGCCCTGGGCTTTGGCGCGGAGATCTCCAGCAAAAAGGAACGCAAGATCGGCGAGCTGTTCCGTCAGGTCCAGCCCCACGACCTGCTGAAATTCGGCATCATCCCCGAGCTGGTGGGCCGTCTGCCGGTCATCACCAGCCTGCACGATCTGTCCAACTCCGATCTGGTCCGGATCCTGACAGAGCCCAAGAACGCCCTGTGCAAGCAGTATAAGCAGATCCTGTCTTACGACGGCGTTGAGCTGGAATTCACCCCCGAGGCGCTGAACGTGGTGGCGGATCTGGCTGTGGAACGGAAGATCGGCGCCCGCGGCCTCCGGGCTGTCATGGAGGGCATTCTGACGCCTGTTATGTACGAGATCCCCTCCGACAAGAGTATCACCAAGGTCACAGTTACCGAGGAGGCGGTACGCGGCACCGGCGCGCCGGCTATCGAGCGCGGTGAACGCAAGCGTCTCCAAGCTCCCTGAATAGGATCAACGCAAGCGCAAAAAGGGAGCGTTTCTCCCTTTTTGCGCTTTTACACTCCCGAAAGGAGGTATCCCCATGGAAGAACGAATCGAATACGAACAACTCCCGGTGATCGCCCTTCGCGGCCTGGTGACTTATCCCCATGTCACGATGCACTTCGAGGCGGGGCGGGAGAAATCCCTCCGGGCGATTGAAAAGGCCATGAAGGTCGACCAGCGGATTCTGCTGCTGCCGCAGCGCTCCTTGCTGGACAACGACCCGGATTTTGAAAAGCTGAATCCCATCGGCACCGTGGCGCAGATCAAGCAGATCGTCCGGGTACCGGGGGAGGCCGCCCGGCTTCTGGTGACCGGCCTGAACCGGGCCAGGGTCGTTACAGCCCTGAAAACCGAGCCCTATCTCTGTGCCAGGGTCTGCGTGCTGCATGAAGAGGAGATCGCGGTGACGCCGCGGATCGAGGCCTTGATGCGTACCGCGTATCGGCTCTTTGAGGAATATATGGAGCTCAGCCAGCGGCCTCTGCATGAGGAAATGCTGCGGATGCTGGCCAGCAAGGCCCCGGGCGAGATCAGCGATATCATCGCCCAGGCCGCATCCTTCCGCTTTGGCGACAAGCTCTCCCTGCTGAACCAGCTTCATCCCGCCAAGCGCCTGTACCACTGCAACAAACTGATGGATCGGGAACTGGACATCCTCGGCATCGAGGAGGAGATGCAGGATAAGGCTCAGGAGAGCATGAACAAGGACCAACGGGACTATTTCCTGCGGGAACAGATGAAGGCCATTCGCCAGGAACTTGGCGAGGAAGAGGACGACACCGACGAATACGAGACAAAGATCAAGGCCCTTAAGCTCTCCGAGGAAGCGGAAGAGAAGCTTTTAAAGGAAGTCAAGCGCCTGGCCAAACAGCCCTACGGCTCCTCAGAGGCCACCGTCATCCGAAACTACCTGGACGTGGCCCTGGAGCTCCCCTGGAACGAGTCCACAAAGGAACGGTTGAACATCGAGCAGGCGCGGAAGCTGCTGGATCAGGACCACTATGGACTGGAGAAGGTCAAGTCCCGGATCCTGGAGTTCCTGGCCGTCCGCCAGATGGCGCCGGAAAACCGTGGGCAGATACTCTGCCTGGTGGGGCCTCCCGGCGTGGGAAAAACCTCCATCGCCAGCTCCATCGCCGCCTGCCTGAACCGCAAGCTGGCGCGGATCAGCTTGGGCGGCGTCCATGACGAGGCGGAGATCCGCGGCCATCGCAAGACCTATATCGGCGCCATGCCGGGCCGCATCCTGGCGGCGTTAACCCAGGTCAAGAGCAACAACCCCCTGATCCTGTTTGATGAGATCGACAAGCTGGGCACCGACTATCGGGGAGATCCCGCCGCGGCTCTGCTGGAGGTCCTGGACCCCGAGCAGAACGTGGCCTTCCGGGACAATTTCCTGGAGCTGCCCTTCGATCTCAGCAAGTGCATGTTCATCACCACCGCCAACACCGACGACACCATTCCACGCCCCCTGCTGGACCGGATGGAGGTCATCTATCTGGACTCCTATACGGATGAGGAGAAGCTGATGATCGCCAAGAATCATCTGCTGCCCAAGCAGCGGGAGCGTCACGGATTGAAAAAGACTCAGCTTCGGATTCCCGACAGCACCCTGCGGGAGATCATCGCCTGCTACACCCGGGAATCCGGCGTCCGCCGCCTGGAGCAGGAGCTGGCAAAAATCTGCCGCCGCACCGCCATGGAACTGATCGAACACCCGGAAACGAAGCGGGTGACGGTTTCCTCCGCCAATCTGGAAAAATATCTGGGCGTCCGCAAGTATCTGCCTGACCGTCTGCCGGAAGAAGACCCTGTGGGCCTGGTCAACGGCCTGGCCTGGACCTCCGTGGGCGGCGAGATGCTGGAGGTGGAATGCAACGTGGTGGAGGGCTCCGGCAAGCTGGAGCTCACCGGCAATCTGGGCAAGGTTATGCAGGAATCCGTTCAGGCAGCCATGAGCTATATCCGCTCCCGGGCCGATCAGCTGGGGATTCCCGCGGATTTCTACAAGACCAGGGATATCCACGTCCATTTCCCCGAGGGAGCCGTTCCCAAGGACGGACCCAGCGCCGGGATCACGGTCTGCACGGCTCTCGTCTCCGCCCTGACAGGGGCTACGGTCCGCAGAGACGTGGCAATGACCGGCGAAATCTCCATTCGCGGCCGTGTCCTGGCCATCGGCGGACTCAAGGAGAAGACCATGGCCGCCCTGCGCCACGGCATCAAGACTGTCATCATCCCCCAGGACAACCTGAAGGATCTGGAGGAGATCGACCAGACCGTCCGCAAGGCCCTGAACTTCGTGCTGGTTCGCAGCGCCGACACCGTACTGGAGACAGCCTTGAACTTCCCCAGGGAGGACGCCCCCCTGGTGGTCTCCGCCGACGCCCAGACCCTGCCGCTGGCGACCCCGCCCCTGCCCAGGAAGAGAAAGCCGGACATCCGCCAGTAGGGACGGCACTTTGCCGTCCGCCCCGCAGTTTCCCGCCCGGAAACTCTTCGTCCCGAAGGGACAACTTTCCAGTCTTAAGTTTTCAGTATTCATCCATACCGACAGGAGGCTCCCATGAACCTTCAAATCGCAGAATTTGTGAGCTCCATCACCGACCTTAGCAAGCTTCCCAAAGACGGGTTTCCGCAAATCGCCTTCTCAGGCAAGTCCAACGTGGGCAAGTCCTCGGTCATTAACCGGGTGCTGAATCGGAAGAACTTCGCCCGGGTGGGGGAGACCCCCGGGAAGACCGTGCACATCAACTTCTTTCGCATCGACAATCGCGCCTACTTTGTGGACCTGCCCGGCTATGGCTACGCCAAGGTCCCCAAAGCCGAAAAAGAGCGCTGGGGCAAGCTGATGGAGCAGTATTTCGCCGTGCCGGAGCGGATCAGCCTGGGCGTCCTGATCGTGGACGCCCGTCATAAGCCCACCGCCGACGATTGTACGATGGCCGCGTATTTCAAGTCCTCCGGCCGTCCCTTTGTGGTGGTTGCCAATAAGCTGGATAAGCTCAAAAAATCCGAGCTGGAGCCCAATATGGCCCTGATTCGCCAGATGTTGGAGCTTCCCGAGGAAATTCGTCTGGTCCCCTTTTCCGCAGAGAAGGGTACGGGCCGCGACGAGCTGGTAAAAGTACTCATCGATGCCTGCGACGAAAAACCGTAGGAGCGGCTATACTTTGTGATCCAGCGAGTTTGGCCATCCGGACAAACTGCCGGTCGCACACACAACATGATATAAATGATCTGGAATCACTGTAATCTGAACAAGCAGGTGAGTTTTGATGGCAACAGAAATCGTAGCGCGGAAATGTGAAAGCTGCGGGAGGACCATTCAGGTTCCCGCTGAACTGACAGAATTTTCCTGCGTCTATTGCGGTGCAAAACAGCACAGTTTGGATTTCACGGTGACGACCCTGCCGGCCGATGAGGCGGACCGGGCCTATGTTCAGGAACATCTGCTGGACTGCATACGGGATTTCCCGGATTACTTCAAGCAGTTTACCCGCAAGAAGTACGAGGCCAGCTACGGGGTCCATCGGGACGCCATCCGGGAGACCTACGAGGCCATGGACCGCTATGTCTGCGCCCAGCCTGCCAGACGGGACGAGCTGCTGGAGGCCTTTGTCAACAGCTTCCTGGAGCAGTGGGAAGGCTTGCAGTCGTCCAAAAGAAATGCAAAACGGAGACGCAAGGAATTTTCAGACAAGCTGACGCTTGCCTGGTTCACAATCCCTGCCATCCGCGGGCTGGGTCTCTCCATCGGCGAGGATTTCACGGAGCTGCTCCGGAAACGCTTCAACGAACGGTATCCGGGAAACAGCTTTGAGATCGGCAGCTACGAGGAGATCCGTTCCGGCTTCCGCAAACAAGGCCTCCTGGGCCTGTTCGGTAAGTAGAGCAGAATAAAAAACAGGTATTCTGAACCCGTCAGAATACCTGTTTTTCTGTATACGATCTCAGCCGGGGAGGATATCCTTGGTGATAGAAGCGTCGGTATCCGCAGCCCTGGCCAGCACCATTTTTCCGGCGGGGACAGAGTGGGTCAGCCAAACGCTGCCGCCGATGACGCAGTCGTCTCCGATTACGGTTTCGCCGCCCAGGATTGTGGCGCCGGAATAGATCACCACGCGATCTCCGATCTGAGGATGGCGCTTGACATGCTTCACAAGACTGCCGTCATTGGCTGCTGCAAAGCTCTTTGCACCGAGGGTCACATGCTGATACAGCTTGACCTGTTTGCCGATGATGGTGGTTTCGCCGATGACGACGCCGGTGCCGTGGTCAATGAAAAAGGAGTCCCCGATGGATGCGCCGGGGTGAATGTCGATTCCCGTGAGCCGGTGGGCGTATTCCGTCATGATCCGGGGCAGAAGAGGGACCCCGGCCTGATAGAGCACATGGGCCAGCCGATAGGTACTGATGGCGGTGAAAGCCGGGTAGCAGATCTGGATTTCATCGAGACTCTGAGCCGCGGGGTCGCCACGATAAGCGGCGTCCAAATCTGTCAGCAGCTGGCGCTGGACCTCCGGCAGGGAGGCGATCAGCGAGTGGATGATGCCCTCCGGAGACCGGTCCGGATCCAGCACAGAGGGAAGCACGGAGCGCAGCAGCTCTACCGCCTGCAGCAGACTTTCCGCGCGGGAGACCCGCTTCGGCGCATGGCGGGGGAAGAGGGAAGTAATCAGAAGATCTGTCAGCCGTTCCACCTGCTCCCGCAGGCCGCAATAGTCCCGCAGCTGCGTCCGGTCGCCCTCCGCCTGCTCCAGAGCGAGGACCGTGTCGTGAAGGAAAATAAAATCAGGCTTATTCATTGTCGTCACCATACAAAGAAGTGGAAAGATAACGGTCGCCGCCGTCGGGCAGCAGGACCACGACAGTCTTTCCCCGGTATTCCGGCCGTTTGGCAATTTGGACAGCGGCCCAGAGAGCAGCGCCGGAGGAAATCCCCGCAAGGAATCCCTCCAAATGGCCGATTGCCCGGGCCATGCGGAAGGCGTCCTCGTTCTCCACGGGGATCACCTCATCATAGATTGACGTATCCAGGGTCTTTGGCACAAAACCGGCGCCGATGCCCTGGATTTTGTGAGCTCCGGACGTACCCTTGCTGAGTACCGGGGAGGAAGCGGGCTCCACCGCAAGGATATGGATCGCGGGATTTTGCGCCTTCAGGAACGCGCCGGTCCCCGAAATGGTGCCGCCGGTACCGACGCCGGCTACAAAGCAGTCCACCTTACCATCGGCGTCTTCCCAGATCTCCGGCCCGGTGGTGGACGCGTGGGCGGTGGGATTGGCCGGATTGGTGAACTGTCCTGGGATCAGGGCGCCGGGGATCTCCAGGGCTAAGGCTTCCGCCTTGGCGATGGCGCCCTTCATGCCCAGGCTGCCCTCTGTGAGGACCAGCTCAGCGCCGTAAGCGGTCATGAGTTTCCTTCGCTCCGGACTCATGGAATCCGGCATGACGATGATACAGCGATATCCCCGGGCGGCGGCCAGAGCGCAGAGACCGATGCCGGTATTGCCGGAAGTGGGCTCAATGATTACGGAACCCGGACCCAGAAGGCCTCTTGCCTCCGCGTCATCCAGCATGGAGCGGGCCACCCGGTCCTTCACGGAACCGGCGGGATTCAGAGCCTCCAGCTTTGCCAGCAGACGTGCTTCCAGCTTCTCCGCTTTTTCGATGCGCGTCAGCTCCAACAGGGGCGTTTTTCCGATCAGCTCTTCCACAGATCGATAGATCCTGGACATAAACCTTCCTCCTTAAAGAACAAGAGGCCGTTGCGCGGCCTCTTGTTTTGTGAAGATTGTGCGATTGACAGGATCAATACATCCCGCCCATTCCGCCTGCACCGGCTGCGGCGGCAGCCATAGCGGCGTCGGCCTGGGGATCGGGCTTGTCGACCACCAGGGATTCGGTGGTCAGCACGGAGGCCGCGATGGAAGCGGCGTTCTCCAGGGCGGAGCGGGTGACCTTGGTGGGATCCACGATACCGGAGGGGATCATGTCCACGTAGACATCCTTGGCGGCGTCGTAGCCATAGCCCTGCTTGCGGCTGTTCTTGATCTTCTCGAAGACCACAGAGCCGTCCACGCCGGCGTTCTCGGCGATCTGACGGATGGGGGCCTGGAGCGCCCGGGCGATGATGGCAGCGCCGGTCTTCTCGTCGCCGCTCAGACGGGCAACCAGATGCTCCACAGCGGGGATGGCGTTGACGTAGGCGGTACCGCCGCCGGCCACGATGCCTTCCTCAACTGCGGCGCGGGTGGCGTTCAGAGCGTCCTCCACGCGCATCTTCTGCTCCTTCATGGCGACCTCGGTGGCTGCGCCGACACGGATCACGGCCACGCCGCCGGACAGCTTCGCCAGCCGCTCCTGCAGCTTCTCGCGGTCGTAGTCGGAGGTAGTGACTTCGATGGCGGCCTTGATCTCATGGACGCGGGCCTGGATCTCGGCGGGATCGCCCATGCCGTCCACGATGGTGGTATTGTCCTTGGTGGACTTGATCTGACGGGCGCGGCCCAGATCGGACACGTCCACTTCCTTCAGGTCCATATTCAGATCGGAGGCGATATAGGTGCCGCCGGTCAGGATGGCGATGTCGCGGAGCATTTCCTTGCGGCGGTCGCCAAAGCCGGGGGCCTTGACGCACAGGCAGGTGAAGGTGCCGCGCAGCCGGTTAACCAGCAGAGTGGCCAGGGCGTCGCCTTCCACGTCCTCGGCGATGATGACCATCTTCTTGCCGGCCTGGACGATCTTCTCCAGCACGGGCAGGATCTCCTGGATGACGGAGATCTTTTTGTCGGTGATCAGGATATAGGGATCGTCGATGACGGCTTCCATCTTGTCGGTGTCGGTGACCATGTAGGGGGAGATATAGCCCCGGTCGAACTGCATGCCCTCCACCACGTCCAAACCGGTCTCGGCGGTCTTGGATTCCTCGATGGTAATGACGCCGGAGGAGGAGACCTTTTCCATGGCCTCGGCAATCAGCTTGCCCACTTCCTCGTCACCGGAGGAGATGGCGCCCACGCGGGCGATGTCGGCGGAGCCGGAGATCTCCTGGCTGTTGGCCTTGATGGCCTCCACAGCGACTTCAACAGCCTTGTTGATGCCCTTGCGCATCACCATGGGGTTGGCACCGGCAGTGACGTTCTTCAGACCCTCCCGGTTGATGGCCTGGGGCAGCAGGGTGGCGGTGGTTGTGCCGTCGCCTGCCACGTCGTTGGTCTTGGTGGCGACCTCGCGGATCAGCTGGGCGCCCATGTTCTCAAAGGCATCCTCCAGCTCCACGTCCTTGGCGATGGTCACACCGTCGTTGGTGACGAGGGGCGCGCCGTACTTCTTGCCGAGGACCACGTTGCGGCCCTTGGGGCCCAGGGTGACTTTCACGGTATTGGCCAGCTGGTCAATACCGGACTGAATCTTTTTTCTGGCTTCTTCGCCGTAAATAATCTGCTTTGCCATAATGCTTCTGCCTCCTCTTATTCAACGATGGCCAGAATATCGCTCTGGCGCACAATGGAATATTCCACGCCGTCCAGCTTGACCTCGGTGCCGGCGTACTTCGCCACGACGACCTTATTGCCGGGCTTGACGACCATAGCGACCTCCTTGCCGTCCACGATGCCGCCGGGGCCCACAGCGATGACCTCGGACACGACGGGCTTTTCCTTGTTGGCGGTGGAGAGAATGATGCCGGACTTGGTGGTTTCTTCGGCCTCCGTGGCTTTCAGCAGCACACGGTCAGCCAAGGGCTTTAACTTCATAGGAATGCCTCCTTAAAAATATTTACGATGCAAAAGCTTAGCACTCTATATTTCTGAGTGCTAACCTATTATATCATGTTTGCTCTGTTTGTCAACCTTTGATTTTGTAAAATTTTTATGATATACTATTCGAAAAGATGTCCGAAAAACGCTTTGACAGACGTTATTGTGTATAGAGGCAGTTGAAAGGAGGTTGGATATGGAACAACCGTGCAGAGAACCGGCGGCGCGCAGCCGGGACTATGAACGTACATATTTGGAGTATTACCGCCTGATGTTCCGTCTTGCCCGGGATATCCTGGGCAGCGACGATCTGGCGGAGGACGCCGTTTCCGACGCGCTGGTCAAGCTTTACGAGCATTATGACTGCGTCGAGTCGTCCACAGGACCGAAAACGAAGCGATTCGTCTCCGTGCTGGCGGAGCATGCGGCCATCGACCTGCGCCGTAAGCGGAAAAGAGAGCGTACCGTGCCCCTGGAAGCTGCGATGGAACTGCAGGCGCCCGCGGACGATGCGGAAGGCCGGATGGATCTGGAAGCTGCTTTGGCATGTCTGCCCAACGAGCAGCGAACTGCGATACTGCTGTCGCTCAGCTGTGGTCTTAGCGCAAAACAGGTGGCAGAAAACCTGAAATGCAGCGTCAGCAGGGCGGAGAAGCTTATCAGCCGGGGAAAAGCAGCCCTGCGCAAGAAAATAAAGGAGGTGGAACCATGACGGATGAAGAACTGTCCAGACGTCTGACAGAATCCTTGGACGCACGCATCCGGCGTGCAGAAGCCCGCAATGAGGAAAAGTCAGAGTTGTCAGAAAACCAGAAAATAAAGAAAAGAGTGGAAGAAAAACGCAAAGCAGCCCAGGATTTGGAGAAAAACTCCAATCAGATCAAAGTTGTTTCGGCCCGCCGTATGCAGCTGAGGATCGCCGCAGCCGCCGTTTTTACCATCGTCGCTCTGGGCGGCGGAGCGCTGCTTCTGTCACATCTATCCAAGCGTTCAAATCCGTCCGCAACGGGTCCGTCTGATCCGTTCAATACAGCGCAAACGTATGTTTCCACGGAATCGAACGACGTGGAAAAGGAATCAAGCCCTTCCGGAACGATCTACTATCTCACAGAATTTTACGCTACGCCCTGTCTCTATCAAACCGCTTCCTATCGTACAAACAACAATGACAAAACGATCGCTGCGCTGATCGACGATTATGATGTGATGAGCACAGATCGTCAGGGTCGTTATGTATTGAACAAATCCGTCTGCAAATCGATCGAAACAAAGGATAACGCGGACGGCTCCCGTACGGTCACAGTTGTTTTGCAGGATGGGCTGCGCTGGAACAACGGAGAACCCATTACCGCGACGGATTATCTGGTGAGCGCGCTGATCGACCTTTCCCCGGCGCTGGCCGCGGAAGGCGTCGACAACAGCGTACAGGCTGCGTATTTTGAAGGCGGCACCGCTTATATGGCAGGGGAAGCGGATACGATTTCCGGTCTGAAGCGGATTGACGAACACAGCTATTCCGTCACCATTCCCGCCGATGCGGTAGAGCGATACTACGATTGCGTCAATGTGTCCCTGCGTCCGCTAAACGCAGCGCTGTTCGGCGCCAAGGCCGAAACGGACGGCGAACAGGTACGACTCAGCTATCTTTCCCCAGATGGACTGGATCTGGAGCGCGGCAGAACGACCTGTGCGGGCCGCGTCTGTGCCGGTCCCTATCGGATCGAGGGTTATGACGAAGAAACAAACGAAATGATCCTGCGGGTCAACGAATACTACGCTGGAAATTTTGAAGGACAGAAGCCCGGTGTGGAAAGCATTGTGATCCGGCATTTTGGCATGGAGGATGATTTTTGCCAGCTTCCGAAAGAGCAGGTCTATTATATCCCGCGGATCCAGGATGCCGATTTGAACCAGTATTATCAAAAAATGGAGCAAACCGGAGCACTGAAATCAGCCAGCTATCTCCGGGATGGCTACGGATATCTGCTGTACGAATGCAATATGGGACCCACTCAGTTCCGGGCGGTACGTCAGGCCCTGGCCTGTCTGATCGACCGGGAGCGCTTCGCAATGGAATTCTGCCAGGGCTATGGGGTCTCGATTGACGGACCATATATCAAATCATCCTGGGAGTATCTGCATAATGCGGCGGAACTTGAGCAGCAATTGGATTCCTATTCCTATGACCCCGATCGGGCAGTGGCCCTGCTGGAGGAGGACGGCTGGGTCCTGGCGGAGGATGGCTCTGCCTACGTATCAGGCCTGCGATGGAAGGAGGTCACACCAGAGCAAGCGGGGAATTACACACACAATGTCACGCTCCCGGATGGCAGGATTTTGATGCCGCTGCTGATCGAGAGTATGCGCTCAGAGGGCGGAAGCGTAACGGACCTGCTGGACGAATACACGGAACAAAACCTTGCCGTGATCGACGCCGGAATGCGGGTACATACCGCAGCGCTGTCCTTTGATATGTTGCTGGATTGCCTGAACAGAGCGGAATGGACCTTCCGGGAAGACAACACATGGTATTATATTGATGGAGAGAACCGTACCGGCCCGAACAACTTCTGCCTGACCCGTCTAAGCCAGCAGCTGCTGCCGAAGTATGATTTCAGCTCAGAATTTGGCCTGAACGGCATTTCGCATTACGATATCAAATCGGAGCTTGCCCAACGCTCCCGCCAGATGCTCCAGGCCACGGATGACGCCGACTTTGCCGCGCAATGGAAGGATTTCATTCTGGAGTGGAACCGGGAACTGCCCTATATTCCGATCTACGCCAATATATATTACGACTATATGGATCCTAAGATCCGCGGCCTGAAGCCGGACAGCTATTGGCCCTTTGACCGGGCAATTTTGTATGCCACAATTGAAGAAAAAATGGACGAGACCGGGAAGGAACCGGATACCAGCGCAGTGCCATTGCAAACAGATGCGGAGAACTTATCTGAGATCGCGGAGATCAAGGAATATGGCTTAGATGGAAGCACAAATCTGTCTGTGACGCTGTTCCCGGAGGTCCGTAACGCGGATCTGACCGAGCTGGAAACCCGGGGACCGATGCAGCTCCTGACAGTAAACTCCGATCATCCACTGGAAAAACTGATTCTCCCGGACAACGCGTTTCATGTTGTTCTGGAGATTCCGGCGGTGCAGAGTCTGGACGCTTCCAAGGCAGAGGACATGGTTTGCCTGCAGGTCTTTGGCTCGCTGGAAGAGGCGACGCCCAACCGGAAAACGGAAAGACTGATCCTGAACGGAGAGGCGCTGGAGGCGCTGACTGCTTTCCGTTCGGCAAAACGGATCGACCTGTGCGGTCCGACAAATCTCAGTCTGCTATCCGCCTTTCCGCTTCTGAAGGAGCTGGGCCTGGGCTTTCGCGCTGTATCAAATACTGTATGGGATCTGAGTCCCATCAAGTCTCTCAGCCTTACGACCCTGTGTTTGGAAGACTATGCAGAGCTTTCAACCGCCGAGCTGGAAACCCTTTCCGGCGCGTCGATACCGACCCTGGAGATCAGCGACAACAGCGTTCATGATCTGTCTGTGTTGGCGTACCTGCCGGATACCAGATGCCTGCGGCTGAGCGTTCTCTCTGCGGCGCAGCCTGAACGGGTCAAAGATATGGCAAGACGAGGCATCCCCTGCGGCCCGGAGAAAGTTGGAATGATCAACACCGAGATTCCCAAGGAGCAGCTGGAAGCCTTCGCAGCCGAGAATGAGCTGTATCTGGTGCTTCGCTGAACGGAAAAAAATCAATCGGCGTGACGGAAAGAAAATACTTTCCGTCACGCCGATTGATCTTGCGAAGGCTTTATTTGCCTTCCAGCTCCAGAATGGTCCGGAACTGGGTTTCGTAGAGCTCCCGATAGATGCCGCCCTGGGCCAGGAGCGTTTCATGGTCGCCCTGTTCGGCGATCCTGCCGCCCTGTACCACCAGTATCCTGTCCGCCTTCAAAATGGTGGAGAGCCGGTGAGCGATCACGATGCTGGTCCTGCCCTCCATCAAATGCTCCAAGGCCTCCTGGATGGCGTTTTCGGAGATGGAGTCCAGGGCGGAGGTTGCCTCGTCCAGGATTAGGATCTTTGGATCCTTCAGTATGACCCGGGCAATGGAAAGGCGCTGCTTTTCACCGCCGGAGAGCTTCAGCCCCCGGTTGCCCACGATGGTTTCGTAGCCCTCGGGTTGATTCTCAATGTATTGGTGGATGTTGGCGATCCGGCAGGCCTCCTCCAACTCCTCGTCCGTGGCGTCAGGCTTGGCATAAAGCAGATTGTCCCGGATGGTGCCGTTGAAGAGATAGCTCTCCTGGGTCACAACGCCCACATTGGTGCGAAGGTATTTCAGGTCCATATCCCGCACGTCCACGCCGCCCACGCTCACGCTGCCGCCCAGCACGTCATAGAGCCGGGGGATCAGATTGACTACCGTGGACTTTCCGGAACCTGAGGGCCCAACGATGGCGTACATCTTTCCGGCGGGCACCGTAAAGTCGATGTCCGTCAGCAAGGGCTTTTCGGGGTCGTAGGAGAAGGCCACATGGTCGTAGCGGATGTCGGCGTGCTTCATGTCGGGTTTCATGCCGTTGTCCTTGGAGACGATGGGGTTCTTCCGATCAAAATAGTCAAAGATGCGGGTGAAGAGGGCCAGAGAGCGGGTGAAATCCACACCGATGTTCAGGAGACTCTGGACGGGCCGGTAGAGCCGGTTGATCAAAGCCACCGTGGCGGTGATGGTACCGACCGTAAGGCTGGTGTCGCCCCTGGAGATAATCAGCCAGCCGCCGGCAAAGTAGATCAGCAGGGGACCCAGCTGCGTGAACATGCCCATGACCACGCCGAACCACTTGCCGCTTCGCTGCTCCTTGAGCTTCAGCTTGGTAAGCTGCTCGTTGAGCCCCACAAAGCGCGCATATTCCCGTTCCTCCCGGGCGAAGAGCTTTACCAGCAGCGAGCCGCTCACAGACAAGGTCTCGTTGATCATCTGGTTCATCTCATCATTTTTGGCCTGACTCTCGGTCAGAAGCTTCCAGCGGGTCTGGCCCACGCTGCGGGTGGGGATGATCAGCAGCGGGATCACCACCATACCGACCAGCGCCAGCTGCCAGCTCATGGTGAAAAGCGCAACCATGGAGGTCACCACCGTGGCGATGTTGCTGACGATGGAGGACAAGGTCCCGGAAATCACGGAGCTGACGCCGGAGATATCGCTGTCCATGCGGGTGATCATGTCGCCCTGCTTCTCCGAGGTGAAGAAGGCATGGGGCATATGCTGCAGATGGTCGTACATCTGATTCTTCATGTCGAAGATGATGCGCTGGGAGATCCATGCGTTGATATAGCTCTCCAGCACGCCGATGACCTGGGAGACGGTCAGGGTGGCAAAGGCCGCCAGCAGAAGCTGGATCAGCAGCTTCATGTTTTTGCCCACAAGGGCCTCGTCTACGATCCGTCCCGTGATGATGGAGGGCAGCAGCCCCACCGTGGCGGAGAGCAGGATCGCCAGGAAGACCAGGAGGAACTGGGGCCAATAAGGCTTGAGATAGGACAGAATACGAAGCAGCAGTTCTTTTGTGACCTTGGGCTTGTTTTGCTTTTCCTCTTCGGTGAGGAAGCCGCGCGGACTGCGTCCGCCGCCGGGACCGGGCATGGGATCACGTCCTTTCGTTTTTTGGGATCAGGCATTTGAGAACAGGCGTCAGGATTGATTGTAAGGGCTGCTCTTTACCGCGGGGGAAGCAGCCGCGGGAGGCGGAAACCTGGGAAAGAGAAAACGGAAAAAGGTGCACTCAGGAGGATCGTTCCCTGCGGCGTAGGAGCTGCAGCAGCAGAACAGCACAGCAGACCCCGGAGAAATCCAGCAGTACGTCCAGAAGCTCGCCGCTTCGACCGGGGATGAAGGTCTGCAAATATTCATCGGCTGCGGAGCACAGCAGGCCGACGCCCAGGGGCAGAAGGACATTTCCCCGCGTCAAGAGCCGCCAGTCCAGCCACAGCAAAGCGCCCAACAGAAAGAACTCGCTGAAATGCGCCAGCTTCCGAACGAAAAGCATGCTCATAGCAGGCAGGATACGACGCAGCAGCGAAAGGACCCACCCGCTTTCCGCATCCGAGACCGCTGCCGTCTGGGCAGAACGGGAAAAGATAAAGCAAAGCCAAAGAGCGGTAGCCAGGAGCGCGAGCGTCAATTTGATGCGTCTTTTCATGGAATACCTCCGCGAAGTTCTGGTTCTAAACTACCACAGAAGCCATAAAAATGCAACGAATTTTCGGTTTACAAACAGAAAATAATCTGTTATGATAAAAAATACAGAGAGACTGGAACAAGCTGACAGGAGAAGAAACATGAGGAAGGAAGCTTCAAACAGGGAACAGATCCACGCGGACCACAGGAAGCGCATGATGGAAAGCTACCTTTCCGCAGGATTTGATGGTTTTTCAGATATAGAGGCCCTGGAGTTTCTCCTGACCTTCAGCATACCCCGCAGGGACGTCAACCCCCTTGCCCATAAGCTGCTCCAGGAATTCGGCGAAATCCACCGGGTGTTTGAGGCTCCGATCTCTCAGCTTACCCGTGTTTCGGGCGTCGGTCCCCGTACCGCTGCGCTGATCCATCTGACAGCGGACCTCTGGAGCCGCTGCGAGCTGAATCGAATCGGCGCAAAGCTGACGCTTCGTAACATCGGAGATATCGGCCGTTTTCTGGCTGCCAAGGCGGAGGGGCTTCGGGAGGAACGGGCCTGGCTTCTTTCTCTGGACGCCCAATGCAGGATGATCGAATGCCGGGAGCTCTGCAGCGGCGCGGTGAACGCGGTCAACCTCCCATTCCGCCGGGTGGTCGAAGCTGCGTTGATGGCCAATGCCACCAGCGTGATACTTGCTCACAATCATACGACCGGAACGCTGCTGCCCTCTGTTGAGGACATCGAATATACCCGGGACCTGTTCAAGGCCCTGAATCTCGTGGATGTGATTCTGTTCGACCACATCATCCTGGGCGAACGCAGCTACCTCTCCATGAAGAACAGCAATATGCTCCCATAGCGGAACTGACAAACTCCTCCCGAATGCGCTGCATTTCGGGAGGAGTTCCCTTTTTCCCCCTCTGCGCATAGGATATTCGGGAGGGATCCACATGTATGAACTGTATATGACGCTTCGCTCGGTGACGCCGGGTCAGAAGGGAAGAGACGCGCTGCGCCGTGCCGGCGTTGGTTGTGAGCTGATACGGGCGCCCCGTGACATCGCGCCCGGCGGCTGCGCCTATGCGCTGGCGCTGCGGAACCGGGACCGGGACAGGGCGCTGTTGACATTGGATCGTGCGGGACTGCGACCGGAGGGGATCTATCGGCGCGGCGCGGACGGGAGCTTTGAGAGGTGCGGCCTATGATCTATCTGGACAATGCCGCCACCACACTGCGCAAACCGCCCGCAGTGGTCCGGGCGGTGACCGAGGCGATCCGAAGCTGCGCCAACCCCGGCCGCGGCGGTCATGCCGCGGCGGAGCGCGCGGAAGAAACGGTTTGGCGGACTCGCTCCCTGGCGGCCCGGTATTTCGGTATGGAGCCAGAGAACGTATGTTTTACCTGCAACGCTACGGAAGGCCTGAATATCGCGCTGCGGACGCTGGTGAGACCGGGGGATCGGGTGCTGATCTCCGGACTGGAGCACAATGCCGTTACCCGCACCCTGACCGGTATCGGAGCTGCGCTCAGCGTTGTTACAGCGCCTTTGTTTGATGCTGAGGCCTGGCTGAATGGGTTTGAAAAAGCGTTAACGCCCCAGACGAAGGCCGTTGTATGTCTCCATGTGTCCAATGTGTTCGGTGCGCAGCTGCCGGTTGACCGGATCGGCACCCTATGTGCGGAGCGGGGGATCCCCTTTGTGGTGGACGCCTCCCAATCCGCCGGGCTGCTTCCCGTCCGCCCGGAACAGTGGAAGGCGGATTATGTCGCGGCGCCCGGTCATAAGGGGCTGCTGGGTCCTCAGGGGACCGGTCTTCTGCTCTGCAGAAGAAAGACAGAGCCGCTGCGTTACGGAGGAACCGGCAGTCTCTCCATGGATCAGGCTATGCCGGCTGAGCTGCCGGACCGCCTGGAAGCCGGGACTCTGAACGTGCCGGGGATCGCCGGGCTTGGCGCAGGGATCGCATATCTGGCAGCCCAGGATCCGTCGATGCTCATGGATCGGGAGGAACGTCTTCTTTCCTTATGTAAAAACGGTCTTAGATCCATCGGCGCGGAGCTGTTCGAGGGGCCCGGACAAGTGAGCGTCCTGTCATTCCGGATTCCTGGAATGGATTGCGAAGAAGCCGCCTCGTTCTACGCAGACCGCGGCGTCGCGCTCCGTGCGGGACTCCACTGCGCTCCGCTGGCCCATCGGACCGGCGGAACGCTGCCGGAGGGGACAATCCGATTGTCCCTGTCCGTAATGAGCAGGGAAGAGGAGATTCGGGCATTCCTGCAGACGACCCGCAGACTGATCCGGGAAAAATAAAAACAGCAAAAAGAAAGCACTTGCTATTTCGGCGGGAATGCAGTATAATTTATTAGATAAAATAGGATTACTATATGGAGAGCTCTATATCCATAACATAGGCAGGAGATTTTCATGAAAGAAATTCAGGAGTTTTTTTCCAATCTGAAAAGCACCTTTCCCAGCTTTGACGTCACGGATGCCATTGACATTCTCGTGGTAGCCGGACTGATTTATTATGTCATCAAGCTGATCTGGAACACCAGCGCCAGGCGGATCGCCTGGGCGATCGTGATCCTTCTGCTGGCGACCCTTCTCACTGAGGTGCTGAATCTGCACACGGTCAACTATCTGTTGGACCGTGTGCTGCAGTTGGGCTTTGTTGCTCTGGTGATCGTGTTTCAGCCGGAGCTCAGAAGACTGCTGGAGCGAGTGGGCAGCAAGGCCAGCGACGTGAAAAACCTGTTCAGTCTCAGCAATACGAACAACCAGTCTGAAGCGCCGGAGGCCATCGAAGAGGTCGTATCCGCCTGCGAGACCATGTCCGCGGAGCGGATCGGCGCCCTGATCGTGTTTGAACGCAGCAATTCCCTGGAACAGATCGCCGCCACCGGCACCCGTGTGGATGCTGCGGTCTCCGAGGAATTGATCCGCAATATCTTTTTCCCGAAGGCTTCGCTGCATGACGGTGCCATGATCATTCAAAACAGCCGGATCCTGGCGGCCGGCTGCGTGCTGCCCCTGTCGGAGAACCGTTCTCTTTCCACGGATCTCGGCACCCGGCATCGCGCAGGCGTCGGTATGAGCGAGACCAGCGACGCGGTGATCGTGATTGTATCAGAGGAGACCGGCGCGATTTCTGTGGCCATCGGAGGAATGCTGAAGCGGCATTTGGCCAAGCAGACCCTTCAAAAGCTTCTCACGCAGGAGCTGATCGGGGAGAACAAAGCCCGTCCCAATGTTTTGAACATCATCAAGAACCGCAGAAAAGGAGGCGACGACAATGTCTCAGGGCGGTAAGAAAATCGCATTCATGCTGGCCTCTCTTTTCGCGGCCGTCCTTCTGTGGCTATACGTTGTCACGGTCGTCGCCCCGGAAGCCACCACCAGCGTCAGCGGGATTCCCATCAGCATTGACGGTACGATCATTTTAGAGGAGCGCGGCCTGATCATTACCAATCAGGATGTCAGCACGCTGTCGCTGAATGTCAGCGCGTCACGTGTGAATCTGTCCAAACTGAACGCCGACTCCATTCGCGTGAACGCTGACGCCAGCCGTATTCGTGAGCCGGGTGAGTATCCGCTCACCTGTACTGTCACGTTCCCCGACACCGTGCGCTCCAGTGAAGTGGATATCCTCCGCAAGAGCCCGGAAGCCGTTACGATCACGGTCAGTCGCCTGGAGAGAAAAACGATTCCCGTTACCCTGAACTGGACGGGCGACCTTAAGGAAGGTTTCCTTTTGGAGGCGGACAACGCCGTGATGGATCCGGCTGAGGTTGTGGTTATCGGACCGGACTACGAGGTGGAGCAGATCAAGGAGGCTGTGGTCTCCTACAATGTGTCCGACCTGGAGGAGACCGTGATTGATACCGTTCCCCTTTCCTTCCTGAACGAGGAAAAAGAAGAGGTGGAATTCTCGGATCTCACAAGCGTCAACGCCTCGCAGGTCAATATGACGCTTCCTGTGCTTCGGACCAAGGAAATCAAGCTGGAAGTCAACATGCTCGAGGGCGGCGGCGTGAGTAAAAACAACGTGAAGGTTCAGATGGAGCCCAAATCCATTTGGGTAAAGGGACCTGCCGATTCCATCGAGCGGCTGGAGGACAGCTTCATCGTCGGAACGGTGGATCTGTCAACCCTTTCCGATCGGGAGGAAAAGACGTTCTTGCTCTCTCTGCCCACCGGCGTTACAAATGTCAGCGGCGAGGATCAGGTGACCGCTTCCTTCCGCATTACCGGCGTCAGAACAGACACCATCTCCATCTCCGATATCCGTCTGGTAAACGAGCCGGAGGATTATATCACGGAGATTTCCACCCGAACAGTCCGGGTCGTGATCCGCGGCGGCAGCGAAGAAATCCGGGAGATCAAGCAGAACGCGGATAACGGCTTCTATATCCTGGCAGATCTGACCGACTATGACCAGACCGGCGCATTTACGGTCCCCGGACGGGTCATGAACGACAGGCACCCTGATATTGGCATCATTAGCTCGGTTGAGATCGGCGTGGTGATTTCCTATTACAGCAATCCTGAGGATTGAGGCGGGAGATCCACATGTTCGGCTATGTCAGACCTCGCCGCGACCTTCTGAGCCAGGAGGACTATGAGGCTTACCGCGCCGCCTATTGCGGCCTGTGCCGGGCGCTGGGAAAGCGGTATGGGTTTTTTGCCCGCTTCCTGGTCAATTACGATATGACCTTCCTCTATCTGCTGCGGGCCTCTGCTGCGGAAGCGGCGCCGGTAAAGGACTGCTGGTGCCCGGCCCGCGTCTGCGGGAAAAAGCGATGCGCCCTGGATCCGGAGGGCTATGAAACGGTGGCCGCCTGTACGCTTATCCTATGCGTGGAGAAGCTACGGGACAATATTCGGGACAAGGGCCTTCTCCGGGGGTTGCCCTACAGATTCCTGGCTGGCTTTTTCCGCCGTGCTTATCGAAAGGCGGCAAAACGCTGTCCGGACTTCGCCGAGCTGACAGCAGTTCAGCTCCGCTCGCTCCATCAACTCGAAGCGGCGAAAAGCCCTTCCATCGACGCCACAGCGGACGCCTTTGCCCGGATCGTGGCGGGCTGCGCTTCAGATCTGGAAACCACGGCGCTGCGCCGCCCCATGGAGCAGATCCTATATCATACCGGCCGTTTCCTGTATCTGGCGGATGCGCTGGACGATTTGCGGGAGGACTGTGAGCAAAACGCGTACAATCCGCTTCGTTTTCGCTTTCAGCCGGAAAAGGGCACTCTGACCGAGGAGGATCTGGCGTATCTGACCCAACTGACCGACAGTTCCGTCAATCTCGCCGGCGCGGCGCTGGTGCTGCTCCCGACCCGTGCACACGAATCCCTGCTGGAGAACATTATCTATCTCGGTTTGCCTGCTGTATTTGCGGCTGTAAAAGCCGGTAAATTTCAGGCGCGGGCGAAACTGTGGACCCGCAGAGATCCAAGAAAGAAACAGCATAAAACGCCTGATTCAGAATAAAGAACGAAGATCCAAAGGAGAACGACAGATGAAAGATCCCTACGAGGTGCTGGGTGTTTCCCGCACCGCTTCAGACAGTGAGATCAAATCCGCCTACCGCGAACTGGTAAAAAAGTACCATCCCGATAACTATGCCAACAATCCCCTGGCTGACCTGGCCTCCGAAAAAATGAAAGAGATCAACGAGGCCTACGACGCCATTACCAGGGCCCGCAGCGGCTCCGGTACCGGCTATCAAAGCAGCGGAAGCAATCAGAGCGGCTATCAGAGCTATAACAGCTACAGCCAGTCCAACGCGTCCTATGTCCAGGTCCGCTCCTATATCAACCAGAACCAGCTTGACGCCGCGGAATCCCTGCTCAATACCGCTGCGAACAGAGACGCAGAATGGTACTATCTGAAGGGAACCATTGCCTATCGCCGCGGCTGGCTGGATGAAGCCCGGCAGAATTATCAGACTGCCGTTGCCATGGTGCCGGGCAACTACGAATATCAAAACGCGCTGCGCACGGTTCAGGGCGGATATACACCCTATCGCCAGAACAATTATCAGCGCAATGAGATGGACACCGCCTGCGATATCTGCAACACACTCTTGTGCCTGAACTGCCTGTGCGGAGGCTGTCGATGAGCCGCACCAAAAAGTTGACCGTCTCCGCGCTGATTGCCGCCGTTTGTGTGATTTGTCTGGCCTTGAGTCTTGTGATCCCCCGGGTGACGCTCTCCCTGGCAGCCCTCGCCGGGATTTTTCCTGCTGCGCTTGTCATGGTCTGCGGCTATGCTTGGGCGGCGGGCGCCGCAGCGACAGCTGCCCTGCTGGCGCTGCTGCTTCTGCCTGACAAGACGGCAGGCATCTGGTTTCTATTCTTTTTCGGACACTATCCCATCTGGAAGGCTCTGATCGAAGGCCTTCAGGCCAAAATCGGCAAGCCTTGGATGGGCTGGGCTTTGAAGCTCCTGGGCTTTGCGGTCTGTATGGCGCTGCTCTATTTCCTCTTTGGAAAACTGTTTGTGGCAGGCATTCCCTATGCCTTTTCCGAATACACCGCGGGGCCTTATATCCTGGTGATTGCCCTGCTGCTGGCCTTTGTGGTGTACGACATCGCCTTTTCCATCCTCATCAACTGGTTCCGGATCAAGATCCTGCCGAAGCTGCAAGGATAAGCGCTGAAAGAACCGCCCCTTCGACGTGAGGGAAACATATGAACATCGAAAAACAAAACGCCCTTCGGGTCCTTGGGCTTCCGGAAACCGCGACGCCCGAGGAGATTCGGGCGGCCTATGACAAGCTGGAGGATCGCTACAGCGAAGCAAACTATTTTGGAAGTCCCCTCTGGGATATGGCGGCGGAGAAGCGGGAACTGATCCGCGCCGCTTACGCAGAGTTGTCTCAGGAGGAGCCCTCCGCGGCGCAGCCGGCGGTAATTGCACCGGAGCGTCCTGAAAGCTCGGTCAGCCTCCGCGTCCGCAAGCTTCTGAACGCCAATGATCTGGACGGCGCGGAACAACTCCTGTTATGCCAAGCGGAGCTGGAATCAAATCCCGAATATGTCTATCTGCGGGGGATGATCTGCTGGAAACGCGGCTGGCTTGACGAAGCGACGCAATATGTGGAAAAAGCATCCGCCATGGCCCCGAAGAATACCGAATACCGGGCTGCCTGCGAAAAGGTGAGGGCCGGGCTGCCGGCTTCCGCAAAGCTGAAGCAGTCGCTGAAAAGGAAAGAGACCTGCGGCGTCTGCGGCGCATGCGCGGGAGAATGTGCCTGCGAAATGCTCTGCGAGAGCATCTGCGGACTTTTGGGATAAGAAATGTTTTGAAGGCAATTTCAAAGAAATATTGTCGTTTATCTTTCAAATATCAATTCATAAGGAGCGAGCGATTTTGATCAAGAGCATGACGGGATACGGACGGGCTGTCGGTGTGTTTGCGGACAAGCAGATCACCGTGGAGCTCCGCTCCGTGAACAACCGATATCTGGATTGCGCCGTGAAGCTGCCCCGGCTCTACGCCTTTTGCGAGGACGCTGTCAAGCAGGCTGTGAAACAGTCGGTCTCCCGGGGCAAGGTGGACGTGTTCGTGACCGTGAACCTGACCCAGAGCAGCGATGTGGCGATCGGCCTGAACCGTCCGGTGCTGGAGGGGTATCTGGCCGCCATGAAGGCCATGGCGGACGGCTATCCGGTCCGGGATGACATCAGCGTCAGCACCCTATCCCGGCTGCCGGATGTCTTTACCGTGGAAAAAGCGGAGCAGGACGAGAATTTGCTCAAGGAACAGCTGCTCAGCGTCGTCCGGGAGGCCCTGGACGGCTATAATGCCATGCGTGCCGCGGAGGGCGAAGCCCTTGCCAAAGATCTGATTGCCAAAGCGGAGCTGATTCTCGAGAAGGTGGCGTTTGTAGAGGAGCGATCCCCCAAAACCGTCGCGGAGTACCGGGAAAAGCTGCTGGCAAAAATGCAGGAGCTCCTGGCCTCCACCGACGTGGATGAAGCCCGGATCCTGACAGAGGCCGCCATTTATGCCGATAAGGTGGCGACGGACGAGGAAACGGTTCGTCTTCGCAGCCATCTGGATCAGCTGCGGACCATGCTGCGTTCCGCGGAACCCATCGGCAGGAAGCTGGACTTCCTGATGCAGGAGATTAACCGGGAGACCAACACCATCGGCTCCAAGTGCTCGGATCTGGAGATTGCCCGTACCGTCGTAGACGTGAAAGCGGAGCTGGAAAAGATCCGTGAGCAAATACAGAATATCGAGTAAGGCGGCTCATATGAAATTGATCAATATCGGCTTTGGAAATCTGGTCTCCGCGCAGCACTTGCTCACCGTTATCAGTCCCGATTCCGCTCCCGTTAAGCGCTTGGTGCAGGAAGCACGGGACCGGGGCATGCTGATCGACGCCAGCTTTGGCAGAAAAACCAAATCGGTTCTGATGATGGATACGGATCATGTGATCCTGTCCGCACTGGATCCGAAGATCATCCGCGGACGTGCGGAGGGCCTGGATGAGGAGGAAGAAGATGAAAAAGGGTAGATTGATCGTGATTTCCGGTCCCTCCGGCGTGGGCAAGGGAACCGTAGTCAAGGCGCTGATGGAGCGGGATCCGAAGGTCAGGCTTTCGGTTTCCGCCACGACCCGGGACATTCGCCCCAATGAGATCGACGGAGTCCACTATTATTTCATCACCCATGAGAGATTTGAGCAGATGATCGCGGAGGACCGCTTCCTGGAGCATGCCCAATATGTGGGAAACCGCTACGGCACTCCGGAGGCGCCGGTCAACAGCATGCTGGAGGAAGGCCTGGACGTGATCCTGGAGATTGAGGTCCAGGGGGGCCTGCAGGTCATGCGTCGACGGCCCGACGCCATCTCCATTTTCATCGCTGCGCCCTCCTTTGAGGTCCTGGCCTCTCGTTTGCGCGGCCGCGGCGACACGGACGAGGAGAAGGTCCTGATGCGTCTTCAGCAGGCCAGAATGGAATACCTTGTGGCCAGGCAGTATCAGTATATTGTAGTAAACGACCGGCTGGAGGACGCTGTCAGCGACGTACAGGCCATCCTTCGGGCCGAGAACCTAAAAACCGAACACCAAGAGTACCTTTTAAAGGAGGACGATTGATATGCTTTACCCCCCTATGAGTGAGCTTCTGAACCACATCGACAGCCGCTATCTGCTGGTGAACGTCGTTGCCCGCCGGGCCAGACAGATCGCTATCGAGGCGAAGGAATTCGGCGAGGAGACAAATGAAAAGCCCGTGACTATCGCCATTCGTGAGGTTGCAGAAGGCAAGCTGGCCGCCGAGGTCAAAAAGGAATACCTGCGGTGAGACCCGGATCCTGCCCGGAGAACTTTACACTATGATCGCGCGTGTCGCCGTTGACGGCTTGGTCTATGCCATAGATAAGCCTTACAGCTATCTCCTGCCTGACACCATTTCTTCCGCCCGTCCGGGATGTCGCGTCAGCGTCCCCTTTGGCGCCGGCAACCGCCTGCGCGAGGGAATGATCCTCTCGTTGGAGGATGAAGCTGCGGACGGGTTGAAACCGGTCGAAGCTCTGCTGGATCCCGAGCCGGTTCTCTCGGAGCGGATGCTGCGGGTGGCAGCCTTTGTGCGGGAACGCTATTTCTGCACATTTTATGAGGCGATCCGGGCCATGCTGCCGGCAGGTCTTTGGCTGAAAAGCCAGGCGGTATACGCCCTGGCAAAGCTGCCCGAGGACTGGCAGAGCCGCACAGCCGAGGACAAGCTCTCCGAAAGGCTGATCGCTTTGCTTCAAGACGTGGGCGGCAGAATGCGGGAGGAGACGCTATTTCGCCAAATGGGCAGCGGCGCGGAGCTCCGGGATGTCCTGCAGCGTCTGCGTGATCGCGGCTGGATTCGTGCGGAGACGGAACTGCGCAGGAAAAACAGCGATAAGACGGAGCTGATTCTGGAGCTGACAGCCGATTCCCAGCAGATCGAGGACCATCTTCGTGTACGGGGAAAAACCGCACCCATGCAGCGGGCGGTCATGGAGCTTTTATCCACCGTCGGCGTGATTTCCCTGAAGGAACTTCAGTACTTTACCGGTGCGTCTACACAGACGGTGCGGTCTCTGGAGCGGGCCGGCCTGCTGCGGATCTACACACAGGAGATTTTGCGCAGGACCCATATCTCAGCTTATGAGGGCGATACCTCCTTTGTCCTGACGCCCGGACAGGAGACGGTATACGAGGGCCTTCTGGAACAAATGAACCAGAGCAAGCCGGGAGCTGCCCTGCTCTACGGCGTGACAGGCTCTGGTAAAACAGCGGTTTATATCAATCTGATCCGAAGCTGTTTGAAAACAGGGCGTTCCGCGCTGCTGTTGGTTCCTGAGATTGCGCTGACGCCTCAGCTGCTGAGCCTGTTTTCCGCATGCTTTGGGGAAACGATCGCGGTTCTCCACAGCGGTCTTCGCGTGGGAGAGCGCTATGACGAGTTCAAACGCATTGCCCGCGGCGAGGCCCGCGTGGTGGTGGGGACCAGGTCCGCGGTGTTTGCGCCGATGCAAAGGCTCGGCCTGGTCATTGTGGACGAGGAACAGGAGCACAGCTACAAATCCGAAAACAGTCCCCGCTATCACGCCAGGGAAGTGGCTCTCTACCGGGGCAGCAGGGAAGGGGCCCTTGTGATATTGGGCTCCGCTACGCCCAGCGTCGAAACCATGTACCACGCCCGGACAGGGGATTACCGTTTATACCGTCTGCCGTACCGCTTCAACGGCAGAGCGCTCCCCTCCGTGGAGCTGGTGGATATGAAGCAGGAGCTGGTCAACGGGAATTCCTCCGCGGTCAGCGACCAACTGCTGGAAGCCATTTCTCAGCGTGTACAGCGGAAGGAAAAATCCATCCTGTTGCTGAATCGGCGGGGGAGCAACCGTCTGGTCCTCTGTGTGGACTGCGGCTTCGTGCCAAGCTGTCCCCGCTGCAGCGTCAATCTGACCTATCACATGGCGAATGAGCGCCTGATGTGTCACTACTGCGGCCACTCCCAGCCGGTTTATGATCGCTGCCCGGAATGCGGCGGCCATCTGAAACGGGTTGGCGTGGGTACGCAGCAGTTGGAATACGATCTGGGGAAGCTGCTGCCTGACGCAAAACTGCTGCGCATGGACTCTGATACCATCACCCCAACCAACCCGCACGAAGCCGTGCTCAAGCGCTTTGCGGAGGAGGAGGGCGCGATCCTCATCGGCACCCAAATGGTCGCCAAGGGTCTGAACTTCCCGGATGTGACGCTGGTTGGCGTCGTAGACGCGGACAGCTCTCTCTATTTGGACCACTACCGAGCCTCCGAGACGACCTTTTCCTTGGTCACCCAGGTAGTAGGCCGGGCGGGACGGGGAGAGAAGCCAGGGACAGCAATCATCCAGACCATGACGCCCCGAAACGCCGTGCTTCGGCAGGCGGCAGCCCAGGACTATGACAGCTTCTATCAAACGGAGCTGCCGCTGCGACGGCTGCGAAATTGTCCGCCCTATCAGGACCAGATCCAGATCGCTTTCGTTGGATTCCCGGAGCGGCATGTGGAAAACTGCGCCCAGCAATTTGCCAGGACGCTCTGGAGCCGCTTCCAGCAGACCGGCCTCGTTTCCCAGGTGACGGATTTGTTGGGTCCCGCCCCGGCTGTCGTAACAAAGATCAATAATAAATTTCGTTATCGTCTCACCTTGCTCTGCACCAATTCCAAAGCTCTGCGTCTGGAGCTGAGCCGCCTGATCCAGAGCTTTTCCAAAGAAAAGGAGCACAAGGGCGTCGGCATTTATGTCGATGTGAACGGATATGAATAGGAGAATACAAAAATGGCATTGAGAAAAATCCTGACGGATGAAAACCCTGCGCTGAAAAAGGTTTGCCGCCCCGTAACGGCCTTCAATGATCGCTTGGCCACATTGATCGACGATATGAAAGAAACTGTGGTCCATGCCAACGGCGTCGGCCTTGCCGCGCCGCAGATCGGCGTTCTGCGGCGGGTCGTGGTGGTGGATCTGGGCGACGAGATCGTGGAGCTGGTGAATCCGCGGATCCTGGAGCAGGATGGAGAGCAGGACGGTCTGGAGGGCTGTCTCAGTGTCCCGGACCGCTTCGGCATGGTCAAGCGGCCCAATCACGTTAAGATCGAAGCGCAGGATCGGAACGGCGACTGGTACGAATACGAGGGAGAAGCGCTGATTGCCCGTTGCTTCTGCCATGAACTGGAGCACCTGGATGGCCACCTTTATACGGAAAAAGCCTATCACATGCTGACCCAGGAGGAGTATGAGGAGATGATGAACCGAGATCAGGAGGAGGACGAATGAGACTCGTCTTCATGGGCACCCCGTCCTTTGCCGCCGTCTGCCTGAATGCCGTGCTGGAAACGGAGCATGAGCTTGTCGGCGTCTATACCAAACCCGATACGCCGAAGAACCGGGGCATGAAACTGATTCCTTCCGAAGTCAAGCGTTTGGCCCAAAGCCACAGATTGCCCATTTATCAACCCGTCTCCCTCCGGGACGACGCGGTCTATGAAGAATTGAAGGCTCTGGAACCGGACCTGATCATCGCTGTGGCCTACGGTAAGATCCTGCCTCAGCGGGTGCTGGATATTCCGCCTCTGGGCTGCGTCAATATCCACGGCTCCCTGCTGCCCGCTCTGCGGGGCTCCGCCCCGGTCCAGTGGGCAGTACTGAACGACCTGCCTGAGACCGGCGTCACGGCCATGTATATGAATGCCGGCATGGACGAGGGGGATATCATTGACGTCCGCAGAACAAAAATCGGAGAAAACGAAACAGCCGGAGAGCTGATGGAGCGTCTCGCACCCATCGGCGCCGCCCTGTTGAAGGACACGCTGGCCGCTATCTCCGCCGGGACGGTCACACGGCATCCCCAGGATGCTGCGCTTGCAAGCTATGCTCCCATGCTCACCAAGGAGCTGTCTCCCGTGGACTGGTCTCGCCCGGCACGGGCGATACTGGCACAGATCCGGGGCTTGAACCCTTGGCCCGCTGCGACCGCGGTTCTTGGCGGCGTGGAATTCAAGCTCTGGGAGGCATGCCCCTTTGAATCGGAAGTCCACGCTGTTCCTGGCACGCTGTTGGCGTTGACGAAGAAGGGCCTGGCTGTGGCCTGCGGCGACGGCGCGCTCCTGATTACCCGTCTCCAGGCCCCCGGCGGCAAGGCCATGCCTGCCGCAGATTATTTCCGGGGTCACCCCATCGAAATCTGACCACCCCATATTGGCCGATGACATGATCGGCCCGCATAGTTTGACGAAGGAGGGCCTATGTCCGCAAGAGACACCGCCCTGAATGTTTTGATCCGCTGTCGACGAGAAGGCGCCTGGATGGATGCCGCTTTGAAGCAGCAGCTTTCAAAAGACCGTCTGGACCGTCGGGACGCAGCCCTGGCGACCCGGCTCTGCGCGGCAGTGCTGCAAAACAGAATGCTGCTGGACGAGTGGATCAGCCGTTTCTGCAAGGGAAAGCTCTGCTCCCTGCAGCCGGTGGTGCTGGACATTCTGCGGCTTGCAGTCTGTCAGATCCGCTTTTTCGATAAGCTGCCTCCCTCCGCAGTGGTGAACGAAGCAGTGGAACAGGCCAAGCGCTTTGCGAACCTCAAAGCCGCCGGTCTGGTGAATGGTGTTCTGCGGGCCATGCTCCGGAATCCTTCTCAGCTGAGTCTTCCCACGGAGCTGTCCCTGCGATACAGTCACCCCGCCGAGCTGGTAGAGCTGCTTCGCGAGAATGTGGGAGACAAGGATCTGGAGCCCCTGCTTCGCAGTCACAACGAAGCGCCGGCCGTATGCATCCAGACCAACCGAACTAAGATCGATACTGCTTCGCTGAGCGCGGCTCTGGAAGCGGAAGGGATCCAGATAAAGCCGCATTCCTGGATGCCGGACTGCCTGATGATTGTCGGCGGCGGGATTGAACAAAGCGCCGCGTTTCAGAACGGACTGTTCTATGTGCAGGACGCCGCGGCGAAGGCAGCCGGATTGGCGCTCGATCCGCAGCCCGGCGAAATGATCCTGGACTGCTGCGCGGCCCCTGGCGGGAAAAGCTTTGCCGCAGCCATCGCCATGGGGAACAAAGGCTCCGTTACAGCCTGCGATATCCATCCCCACAAGATCCAGCTGATCGAAAAGGGCGCCGTGCGCCTGGGTCTGGACTGTATCAAGGCCGAAATCCGGGACGCCGCCGAGCCCGTTCCCGCTTGGAAGGGGCACTTTGATCGGGTGATTGCAGACGTACCCTGTTCCGGCCTGGGCGTGATCCGAAAAAAGCCGGATATCCGTTATAAAGACCTCGCCCCGCTGACGGCTCTGCCCGCTGTACAGCTGCGAATCCTGAAGAACCAGGCGGAGTATGTGCGGCCCGGCGGCGTATTGGTTTACAGCACCTGCACCGTGTTGCGCCGGGAGAATGAAGCGGTTGTGGAACAGTTTCTGCGGGAACGTCCGGATTTTGCCCCTTCCGCCTTTACACTGCCCGGGATCGGGCAGATCGACGACGGCATGAAGACCTTCCTGCCCTGCAGAGACGATACGGACGGATTCTTTATCTGCCGATTAGTGAGACGCTATGAATGAGATCAAATCCCTGAGCCTGGAAGAACTGAAAACAGAACTACAGGCAATGGAGCTTCCATCCTTTCGTGCCAGGCAGATCTATACCTGGCTTCACCGAGGCGTGAGAAGCTTCAATGAAATGACGGACCTCCCGAAGCCCTTGCGGGAAGCGCTTTCGGAACGTTACCTTTTGACGGTCCCGGAGGTGGTACGTCGACAGCAATCCGCCTTGGACGGCACGGTCAAGTACCTGTGGCGCCTGCATGACGGCAACTGTGTGGAAACAGTACTGATGAAATACCACCACGGCAATACGGTCTGCATCTCCTCCGAGGTGGGCTGTCCTATGGGCTGTGCCTTCTGCGCCTCCACCATCGGCGGCCTGGTGCGACGCCTCTCAGCGGGGGAAATGCTGGATGAAGTGCTTTTTACCGAGCTGGATTCCGGACAGGCGGTCTCCAACATCGTCCTCATGGGCATCGGAGAACCGTTGGACAACTATGAGAATGTCTGTCGATTCCTGGAGCTTGTGAACAGCGGGGAGGGCATGAATATCGGCATGCGCCATATCAGCCTGTCTACCTGCGGCATCGTTCCGAGGATCCTGGAGCTGGCGGAGAGCAAGCTCCAGCTGACCCTTTCCGTGAGTCTTCACGCGCCGGATGATGAGACCAGAAGCAGGATCATGCCAGTGAACCGCCGCTGGCCTGTGGACGAGCTTCTGAAGGCTTGCCGCACCTATTACGACAGGACCAGCCGCCGGATCTCCTTTGAATACGCCATGATCCGGGATGTCAACGACAGTCCCGAGACAGCCCGTCTGCTGATCAAAAAGCTGAAGGGCTTGGCTGCCCATGTCAACCTGATTCCCCTCAACAACGTGGAGGAGAGTCCTCTGAAGCCCAGCGGCCGCGCGACGGTGCTCCGCTTTCAGAGGCAGCTGGAGGAGGAGGGGATTCCCTGCACCATCCGGCGGACCCTGGGCAGCGACATCGACGCCTCCTGCGGACAACTGAGAAGAAAGTATCAGAAGACCAGCTTGTAGCGGCGCTCAAAATGCGCCGGATCGCGGAAGCGATCTGTTATCCTATCACAGAAAGGAGCCAAGCCAAATGGAAGTATGGGGTCTGACGGATCCCGGTCTCGTGCGGGAGCAGAATCAGGATTACTATTTGCTCCAAAAGCTCGGGAACCATGATCTGGCCGCAGTCGTATGTGACGGAATGGGCGGCGCCCGCTCCGGCAACGTGGCCAGCCGCCTGGCAGCTGAGGTTTTTATTGAAGAGCTCAAACGGGGCTACCGTCCCGTAATGACCCAGGATCAAGCGGATTATCTGCTCCGCACTGCGATTTCCATCGCAAATACCGCCGTTTTTGAAAATGCGCAGCTCAATCCGGATATGAAGGGAATGGGAACGACGCTGACAGCGGTTCTCATTTTGGGAAAACGCGCATACTTTGCCAACGTGGGCGACAGCCGCGGCTATCTGATGAATCGGCAGGGCATCCAACGAGTCACGGTGGATCATTCCCTGGTGGAGCTGATGGTCCAGAGGGGCGAGCTGACCTCAGAATCGGCTAAAAGCTATCCCGGCAAAAACTTTATCACCCGTGCCATCGGCACAGAGCAGGCTGTGGAATGCGATCTCTACACCGCTCAGATCCGAAAGGGAGACTGCGTGCTGCTATGCAGCGACGGGCTGACCAATCATCTGGCGGATCAAGAGCTTCTTTTTGAGGTAATCCACGGCGTTAACAAAGAGGACTGCTGCCAGCGCCTGCTGGGGATCGCAAAGGATCGTGGCGCCCCGGATAATGTCACGGCGGTCCTGATTGCCTGCTGACGCGGAAGGGAGAAAACAAAATGGAGAAATATATCGGCAAGCTCCTGGACGGACGCTATGAGATCCTGGAGATCATCGGCGTCGGCGGCATGGCTGTGGTCTATAAGGCCATGGATCACCGCCTGAACCGTCTGGTTGCTGTGAAAATATTGAAAGAAGATTATCTCAGTGACGCGGACTTCCGGCGTCGCTTCCACGGCGAGTCCCAGGCCGTCGCGATGCTGTCCCATCCCAATATCGTCAGCGTCTACGACGTCTCCCGCAGCGAAGGGATCGAGTATATCGTCATGGAGCTGATCGACGGGATCACCCTGAAGCAGTATATGGATCAACGGGCGCCGCTTTCATGGCGGGAGACCCTGCATTTTTCCATGCAGATCGCCAAAGCGCTTGAACACGCCCACAGCCGGGGCATCATCCACCGGGACATCAAGCCCCATAATGTGATGATCCTGAAGGACGGCAGCGTCAAGGTGGCTGATTTCGGCATTGCCCGCATTGCGTCCGCCCAAAACACCCTGACAAAAGAAGCCCTGGGTTCCGTTCACTACATCTCTCCCGAGCAGGCCAAGGGCGCCCGGGTAGACAATCGCTCCGATATCTATTCCCTGGGCGTTGTGATGTATGAGATGCTGACAGGCCGGCCTCCCTACGATGGGGAAACCCCGGTCAGCGTTGCCATCCAGCACATCAATGGCACGCCGCTGTCGCCGTCTCTGCTCAACGGGGATATTCCCACGGGGCTGGAGCAGATCACCATGCATGCCATGTGCTCCGATCTGAATATCCGTTACGCATCCGTGACAGACATGCTGAAGGATATGGAGGAGTTCCGCAAGAACCCCGCAATCCGCTTCACCTTCCTTCCCAAGAGCGGCGCGCCTGCCGGCGGTGCGGGCGTACGGATCCAAAGCTCCAAGCCCAAGGAGACCGTCAATCGGCAGAAGGAACTGGAGCGGGAGTATGAGCGACAGGACCGCGAGGAAAAGCGGCGCCGGATGTGGATGATCGTCGCCATCTCCCTTGCGGCTCTCGCCCTGGTGGGTCTGCTGTTCCTGCTGCTCAGTCAATCCGGAGAGGACGCTCCCAGCGATACCGTCGCTTCTTCCAATACCGCTGTCACCACGATCCCCAAAGAGATTTCGGTCCCGCGGTTCATCAACTCCATCTACGATGAGCATCTGCAGGAGAACAATCCTTATCTGCGTCTGATCTGCGATGAGGAATCCTATGATTTCAATGACGATTATCCTGCCGGCGTAGTCTATAAACAAAATCCCGCGCCCGGGGAGCGAGTCCCCCCCGGAACGGAGGTTTACCTCTTTATCTCTTTGGGACAGCAGACGGACCAAATGCCAAATCTCATTGGCCAGACCGAGGAAAACGCGAAGATCCTGCTGAAGGTATTGAAGATCAATCTTGTGGTTCTGACCGATAAGGAGTACAGCGACGAGATCGAAGAGGGCCACGTTGTTCGGACCGATCCCGAGGAGGGCTCGGAGCTGAAAAATGCCCAGGTCGTCACGATCTATATCAGCAAGGGCAGGGAGATCAAGATGGAGAAGGTCCCCCTTGTGATCGGCGCCTCTCAGGCCAACGCGAAATCTGCGCTGGAAGCACGGAATCTGAAGATGAAGGTCGAGGAGGATTACAGCAGTACCGTCGCGGCGGGCTATGTCATCTCGCAAAGCCCTGATGCGAACACCGAAGTGGAGGAAGGATCCACCGTAACTGTTGTGATTTCCAAGGGTAAGCAAACCATAACGCTGCCTTCTGTGACGGGACAGTCGGAAGCTGAAGCAAAGGCCGCGCTGGATCGCCTGGGCCTGAAGGCTCAGCCCAAGGTGGAATACGACAACTACGCGCCTGCAGGACAGGTCTTTTTGCAGAGCCCTGCCGCCAATACGGAAGTCATGCCCGGCAGTACGGTGACGATTACCGTATCCCTGGGGCCTGCGCCTGTACCCTCCAGCGAGGAGACGGAGCCTTCGGAAAGCGAGAACCCGGGCCCATCAGAAAGTGATAATACCCCAGAAACCTCGTCCTCCGAGGACGCGGAAACACCCTGACACCGGAGGATCCATGGACCAGCAAACTGGATTAATCATCAAAGCGCTGTCCGGCTTCTATTATGTGAAGACCGGAGAAGCTGTCCTGACCTGCCATGCCCGCGGCAAATTTCGAAAGACCGGGGAAACGCCCTTGGTGGGAGATCATGTCGTCGTTTCCGAATTGGATGGACAGGGGACCGTGCAAAGCATTCTTCCACGGAAAAATCGCTTTCTGCGGCCTGCGGTGGCCAATATCGACGCGCTGGTGATCCTTGCTTCCCGGGCAATCCCCATCACAGAACCTTTTTTGATTGACCGGATGACGGCGCTGGCTCTGCGTCAAAAAGTCGAGCCCATCATCTGCGTCAATAAGCTGGACCTTGCCAAAGCGGATCCACTCGCGGAGATTTATCGCGCCGCGGGCTTTCCTGTGGTCTGTACCAGTGCGGAGACAGGGGAGGGCGTCGAAGCGCTGCGGGAGCTGATCCGCGGAAAAACCGTTGCGTTTACCGGTAATTCCGGGGTCGGAAAGAGCGCGATTCTCCGCCGTTTGTGTCCGGATCTGCCGATCGAGACTGGAGAGGTCTCGCAAAAGCTGGGACGCGGAAGGCACACGACCCGCCATGTGGAGCTCTATCCCATCGGAGCGGACGCCTATGTGGTCGATACGCCGGGCTTCTCCTCCTTCGAGCTGGAGCTGACAGAACCCCTTGAAAAAGAGGAACTGCCCGATCTGTTTCCGGAATTCCGGCCCTATCTCGGCCACTGCCGCTTCCTGGATTGCAGCCATCGAAAGGAGCCGGACTGCGCCGTCCTGGCCGCCGTGGCCGACGGCCGGATCCCGGCTTCCCGTCATCGCAGCTACCTGCGCCTCTACGAAGCGGCCCTGCAGATCAAGCCCTGGGAGACCCGCCCGTAGGGCCGGGTCCTCCGGCCCGCGGTCCCTCCACGGACGGGGCAGCGGGCAGCAGGGATCGGCCTGCCTGCAGCGCGGCAAATCTGCCGGCCCGTATCCCCCCCGCGGGAGATATATTGAAGACTGAAATATGAAAAATGCACAGGAAATCACTGCGGTATTTTCAGTTTTCAATCCTGAATGATACATACCAGCCGCCTTTCGCCGCATAGACTGTGGCGGAAGGCGGTGTTTTTATGTTCTGCAATCGCGTGCTGTGCCGCCCCATGCTCTGGGCCGGTACAGCGTTTTTGATTTCAGCATTGATCGGCTCGTTTTGGATCAGTTTCCTTCTGGGCGGTCTTTTGATCTGCCTTGGAATCCTGACCAGGTGACCGCAAGCTGTCATACGGGGTTCCCGTATTGTATTGGAGTATCCGAAAAATGACGCTTAGAATGTCCGCGCTGGATTCTCCGCAGGACGCTGCCTTGTGCCATTTGTCCCACAGAAAGGCAGCATTTTTTGGGAGCCCAGCGCATATAGTTTTTCCAGAACCTACAAGGAGGAGACGGCAATGGAAATCCTGTTTGAAACGCAGACGATCAAATATCTTGCGGAAAAACGATACGATGATCTGCACCAGGAGCAGACCGGAGAGATCAACATCCCTGAGACCCTCCCGGAACTGGGGCGGGTCGTGGATTGCTTTGGAACGGTCCTGGTGCGGGACCGGACGGTGGAAAACGGCAGCGTATCTGTCGCCGGAGGCATTCAGGCCGGTGTGCTCTATGTGCCCGCCGGAGAGGAGGGGCTGGAAAAGCTGGAGCTTTGGCTGCCCTTTACCGTAACGAAAAAAGTGCCTGCGCAGGAGAATGCCATCCTGCACTATTGGGGGTGGCTGCGTTCGATTGACGCAAGATTTGTAAATCCCAGAAAGCTGCTGGTCCGAGCGGACCTGTGCAGTGAGCTGACGCTTCTGACCCCCACAGAGCTGCAGCTGGAGCAGATTACAGACTTCCCCCGGGGCTTGATCTGTAAAACAGAAACATTCCCAATGCGGCTGCCGCAATGCGCCGCGGAGAAGGAGGTCCGCATTGCCGACGAGGTACTGATGCCGGAGGACGGAAAAGGTATGGACCGCATGCTGAAAGCGCAGTGCTCCGTGGAGCTGAACGAACGCCGGGTCATGGGAGAAAAGGCAATCTTCCAGGGAGAGCTGCGGCTCCGTGTACTGGGGCTTACAGAGGAAGGGGAAGCGTTTACCTGGTCCGGTGCGGTGCCTTTCTCCCAGTATCTGGAGTTGGACAGGAGTATGGAGGAGGAGGCCAGCCTATCGATTCAGCCCATTCTCAATCATATGGAGATTGATACGGACGGTCAGGCGGACAGTCGGCGGCTTTTGGTGAACCTCAGCTTTACAGCCCAGGCGGTGGTCTGGGACGCGATTCCGGTAAAGCTGACCCAGGACGCATATTATTTAAACGGCGAATTTGCGCCCGAATGGCAGTATCCGGAGCTCATGCCCTGCCTCGATACGCTGAAGACCAATCTTTCGCAGAGCCTGGCGATACCCGGCGATGCGGGAAAGCTTCTGGACTGGACAGTCCTCCCGGATCGTATCTCCACCGGAGCGGACTGCGCGAAAGGGAATATCAGCGTGAATCTGCTGTATTTTGACGGAGAGAATCGGCTGAAGAATAAACTGCTTCGCCAGGAGCTGCGGATAGAACGGCAAGCGGAGGCCTCCGCGGATTGGAACTGCGCACTTCGCATGGAAGCGGATCCTGCACAGCAGGGCAGAGAGCTGGTCTTGCCCCTGACGGTCTTCCAGCGATACTGTCAGAGCACAGGACTGCGAAATCTCTGCGGTGGAACGCTGACGCCAAAGCCCCCAAAGGAGGGACCGTCTATTATCATTCGTTCCGTTTCCGGCGATCTGTGGGAGATTGCCCGGGATAACGGCAGCACCGTTCGGGCCATCCAGGCGGCAAACGAGCTGGAGGATGCCTGCATCAGTCAGGAACGTCTGTTGCTGATCCCCACCGGCCGGGGGGCGAACGCTATGGAGGAGGATGCGGAATGAAGCTGTATGAGGCCATGGAACAGAGGACAGGCGGAAATGTCTATCTGGGTGTGACTGGCCCGGTACGAGCCGGAAAATCCACCTTTGTGAAACGAATGATGGAAGAGCTGGTCCTTCCCAATATTCAGGATCCCTACAGCCTGGAGCGGGCCAGGGATGAGCTGCCCCAGAGCGGCTCCGGCAGGACCATCATGACGGCAGAGCCGAAATTCGTCCCGGAAAACGCTGTGGAGATCTGCCCGGACGGCCACACGAAGCTGTCTGTACGGATCATTGACAGCGTAGGCTATGTGATCCCGGGCGCGATCGGCGCCATGGAGAATGGCGAGCCCCGTATGGTCACGACTCCCTGGTTCGAGCATGAGATCCCCATGACGGAAGCGGCGGAGCTGGGCACCAAAAAGGTCATGTCAGACCACTGTACGGTGGGGCTTGTGGTCACCACGGACGGCAGTGTCACGGATCTCCCCCGGGAGGATTATGTACAGGCAGAAGCTCAGGCAATCCGGGATATGCAGGAGACAGGTAAGCCGTTCCTGGTCCTGCTGAACTCCAAAACGCCGGACGCGCCGGATACGCAGGCTTTAGCCAAGTCAATCGAAGAAAGCACGCAGGCCAGGGTTCTGGCAGCGGATCTTTTGAAGCTGGAAAAAACGAAGATTACGGCAATCCTGACGGAGCTTTTGGGACAGTTCCCACCCGCAAGCCTGGAATTCTGGTTTCCCTCCTGGTTTGACGCACTGGAAGCGAATCATCCCTGCAAGAAGGAGATCTATCAGACCCTGCGGGAAGCTTCGCCGGTGGTGGATCGGGTCGGAAACGCCCAGCTTCTCTCACAGAAGCTGGAACAGCTATCCTGCGTCAGGAGCTGTACGGTTACAGAAACAGACCTTGGCTGCGGAGCCGTCCGATACTGCGTCCGACTGCCAGACGAGCTCTTTTATCGTATCCTGTCAGAACGGTCTGGGGTGGAAATGGAAAACGACGGCGATCTGCTCCGGATGCTGAGCAGCTATTCCGCGGTCCGGGGCGAATACGAGCGCCTGCGCGCAGCGCTGGAGCAGGTTCGCAGCACCGGCTATGGGGTCGTTATGCCGACCCGTTCAGAATTGCAGCTGCAAAGTCCCGAGCTTGTCAAAAAGGGTGGAGCCTGGGGGGTCCGGCTGCGAGCCGGAGCGCCGTCGATTCATCTGATTCGGACCGACCTGGACGCGGAGCTCAGTCCCACGGTAGGAAGCGAACAACAGGCGCGTGAACTGATGGAACGGCTGACAGCCAGAGGCGCGGAGGAAACGGAAGCAGTCTGGGAGAGCAATCTTTTCGGTAAATCCCTGTATGAGCTTGTGAACGAACGGCTGAACGCGAAACTCACAGATCTGCCGGAGGAGGTGCGGATGAAACTGCGCCGCGCGCTGGAACGAATTGTCAATGAGGGAGCCAATGGCTTGATTTGTCTGGTTTTGTAAAATCTGTCTTGCATTCCATAGCAGACTGCGTTACAATATAGACGTCACAAGCAAAAAAACATAGTTGTGACGATTGCGTACCACAAGGGAAAGGATGAACAAACTGTGGAACCTTTTGCAAATCTGACGCTTCCGGAGAAGGAAGCACTTCGCAAGACGCTGCGGAAAGAATTCGACCGCGTCTGTGAGAAAAAGCTGAAGCTGAACATGGCGCGCGGCAAGCCCGGCAAGGAGCAGCTGGATCTGGTCTCCGGGATCCTGACAGTTCTGAAAGAGCCTGCCGACTGCGAGTGCGACGGTATCGACGCTCGCAACTACGGCAACCTCTCCGGCCTTCCCTCCGCGAAGGCAATGTTTGCCGATATCCTGGGCTGCAAGCCGGAGCAGTGCTTCATCGGCGGCAGCGCCAGCCTGCAGCTGATGTATGATCTGATCGCCAAGGCCTGGACCCATGGCCTGCGTCACAGCCCTCGCCCCTGGTCCCAGGAACCCAGGATCAAGTGGCTCTGCCCGGCGCCCGGCTATGACCGCCATTTCGGTATTTCCAATACCTTTGGTATGGAGATGATCCCCGTACCCATGACCCATGAAGGCCCCGATATGGATCTGGTGGAAGAGCTGGTTAAGGATCCTGCCGTCAAGGGTATGTGGTGCGTGCCCAAATACTCCAACCCCCAGGGCATTGTCTATTCCGGGAAGACCATCGCAAGGATTGCGGCGCTGAAGCCCGCCGCTCCGGATTTCGCCCTGATGTGGGATAACGCCTACTGTGTCCATGAGGTCTTCGGCGAATTCCTTCCGTTCCCTGACATCCTCTCCCTGTGCGCAGAGGCCGGTAATCCCGACATGGTCTATGAATTTGCATCTACCTCCAAGATCACCTTCCCCGGCGCCGGCATCAGCTGTATGGCGGCCAGCGAAGAGAACCAGACCTATCTGCAAAGCCTGCTGAAATACCAGATCATCTCCTATGACAAGGTCAATCAGCTGCGCCACGTTCGTTTCCTGCAGAACAAAGCGCACACCATAGAGGTCATGAAGATGCATGCCCAGGTCCTTGCGCCAAAGTTTTCCTGCGTGCTCGAAACGCTCCAGCGGGAGATCGGTCCTTTGGGACTGGCCACCTGGGAAGAGCCCAAGGGCGGCTATTTCGTCTCTGTCAACACACTGCCCGGTCTGGCCAAGCGGACGCTGGAGCTCTGCGCGCAAGCCGGCGTCACAATGACCGCAGCCGGCGCCACCTATCCCTACGGAAAGGATCCCGCCGACAGCAATATCCGGATCGCCCCCAGCTATCCCGCTCTCGAGGAGCTGCAGCAGGCGATGTCGATCTTCTGCCTCTGTCTGAAGATTGCAGCTCTGGAACAGGTCGACTGATCAACAAAGCGTCACTTTCCATACCCCACGGGAAAAATCTTTCCCGCGGGGTATGGATTTTCTTGCAATCCATTGGGTTTTATGCTATCATAATTCGGAGGTGGTTTTGATGACGCAACAAGAGATGAATCGGGAAGAGCTGGAGCATCTGGCGCTGAGCGAACTGGAACACGAAACGGAAAAAAGCGAATATGTAGAAAGACCGAAAAGCCAGAGGATCCTTGCCTGGATTTTGGCCGGTGTGGTTGTGATCGGCGTTCTGTTATACTTCGGCTGGATCTCCGGGATCCTCCATTAAGACCATGCGGATCTTAGGCATCGATCCGGGCTACGCCACCACAGGCTTCGGCCTGCTGGAATCAGAACGCGGACAGACGCGGCTGCTGCAATACGGCGTGATTAACACGCCGAAGGAGCTGCCCTTTCCCCGGCGCTTGGAGATTTTATATGACGATATGCGCAGCCTGATCGCTTCCGCAAAGCCGGACGCCGCCGCGGTGGAGGAGCTCTTTTGGGGGCATAATATTACCACAGGCATCGGGGTTTCCCATGGACGCGGCGTGATTCTTCTTGCGCTGACAAAGTCCGGCATCCCGCTGTATGAATACACTCCCATGCAGGTCAAGCAGGCTGTCGTGGGTTACGGGAAAGCGGAAAAACGACAGGTGATGGATATGACTCGCAGGCTGCTGCATATGGAGCAGACCGCGCGTCCCGACGACGCGGCGGACGCCATTGCCATTGCCCTTTGCCATGCCCGCAGCCAGACGTCATTGCTGTCCAGACTGAAACAAGAATAAAGGAAAAAATACGATGTTCTATTACTTAAACGGAAAGATCACGGTCCTGGAGGCTGGTCTGGCGGTTGTGGACTGTGCCGGCATAGGTTTTGCCTGTCACTGCAGCAGCTATACCCAGTCCCAGCTGCGGATCGGGGAAGAACGGCGGCTCTATACCCATGTGAACGTCAAGGAGGACGCCTTTGATATCTACGGCTTTTCCAACCGGGATGAGCTTCGGCTGTTTGAGCACCTGACCGCCGTGACCGGGATCGGACCGGCCATCGCCCTGGCGATCCTCTCTGCGCTCAATCCGGACCAGTTGACCCTGGCCATCATGACCGGAGATGAGAAATCCATCACCCGCGCAAAGGGGGTTGGCGCCAAAAGCGCCAAGCGGATCATTCTGGAGCTGAAGGACAAGCTGGGCGGCGAGCTCGATTTTTCCTCCGGCGTTTCCGGCGCAGCACCAAGCGTACAGCAGGACAGCGGGAAAGTGGCGCTTGCCGCGGCTGCACTGGCGGAGCTTGGCTACACGCAGTCGGAGGCCTCAGACGCCTTAAAGGGCGCCGACGCGGATCATATGAGCGTAGAGGAACTGGTGCGCTACGGCTTGCGCGCTATGGTGATGAAGTAAAGGAGGGAACGCATGAGCATTGATTATTCTCAGAATTTCGAGGCCCCTGTTGTGACCGCCTCCATCACCCCGATGGACGAAGGAGAGCTTTCCCTTCGGCCTAAGACCCTCCGGGACTATACCGGTCAGGAGAAGGCCAAGGAAAACCTGTCCGTCTATATCGAAGCCGCGAGAAGGCGCAATGAGCCCCTGGATCACGTTCTGCTCTACGGACCTCCGGGCTTGGGCAAAACCACCCTTGCCGGCGTTATTGCCAACGAGATGGGCGTCAATATCCGGGTGACCTCAGGACCCGCCATTGAGAAGCCCGGCGATCTGGCTGCGCTGCTGACGAATCTCAATCCCGGCGATATCCTTTTTATCGACGAGATTCATCGTCTCAACCGTGTGGTTGAGGAGATCCTCTATCCCGCCATGGAGGATTTCGCGATCGACATCATTGTGGGCAAGGGGCCCAGCGCCAATTCCATCCGACTGGATCTTCCTCGCTTCACGCTGATCGGCGCCACAACCCGGGCGGGTCAGCTGTCCTCGCCGCTGCGGGATCGCTTTGGCGTTTCTCTGCGGCTGGAGCTCTATCGCCCGGAGGAGCTGGCCAGGATCGTCACCCGTTCCGCAAGCCTCTTCGGGATGCAGATCGACCCGGACGGCGCGCTTGAAATCGCTTCCCGCAGCCGCGGGACGCCACGGATCGCCAACCGCATCCTCCGCCGGGTCCGGGATTACGCCCAGATCTATTATGACGGCGTCATAACTTTGGAAGCTGCTTCCCACGCGCTGGAAAAGCTGGAGATCGACGAACTGGGCCTGGATCGCATCGACCATCGCATGCTGCGCGCGATTATCGAAAACTACGGCGGCGGTCCGGTTGGCTTGGAAACGCTGGCCGCGACCATTGGAGAGGAAGCGGTTACCCTCGAAGATGTCTATGAACCCTATTTGATGCAAATCGGCTTCTTATCCCGTACGCCAAGGGGACGATGTGTGACACAGTTGGCTTATGACCATCTTGGAATCGCTTATGTAGGACAACAGCAGATGAGGCTGTAAACGGTTTATTATGCCGGATTATGGGATGAATATACATGGTTTTTTTGTATAGAACGCACAGAAATGAAAAAAATATTAAAAAACCATAAAAAATTTTGTTGACAGACGTTGATTGCGTGGTATAATTATCATCGAATAAAATAGACTTATGGTAGAAGAATGTAATCATCTATCCGATCTGGAGCTTCTGGCGAGATCCTCAGGATCACATGACGCGATGCGGGCGTTGATCACACGCTATACCCGCTTGGTTCGGATCTGCGCACGCCCCCTGTTTTTGGCCGGAGGAGACCACGAAGACCTGGTACAGGAAGGGATGATCGGGCTGCTTGACGCGATCCGAAGCTTTGAACCCGATACGGGAACGCCCTTTGAGTCCTACGCTGCGATCTGCATCCGCAGGCGTATGATTTCCGCAGTCCGCTCCGCCTCCGCAAGAAAACACGCGCCGCTCAATGACTCCGTTCCCTTGGGTGGTTCCTGTATGTCCTCGACAGACCCGGAAGCTGAATTCATTGACAGAGAGGCGCACCAAGCGCGTTTGAACGCTTTGTATCCAGTGCTTTCCCCGATCGAAGAAAGCGTTCTGCGCTTGTATTTGGAAGGCTGCTCCTATCGGGAGATTGCGCAGCGGGTCAATCGACCGCAAAAATCCGTGGATAATGCGATCCAGCGGATCCGCCGTAAGGCGACAAAAATCATTGGCGAAGACGGAGATCCCGTTTAGCATATTCTATTTTGCCCTTGTTCGCGATCAAATAGGACAGGCAACCAAAAGAGAGGTAAAACCCATGTTCGAAGACAAGACCTTAGTTTGCAAAGAGTGCGGCAACGAGTTCGTTTTCACCGCCGGCGAGCAGGAATTCTACGCTGAGAGAGGCTTCCAGAATGAGCCCCAGCGCTGCAAGGCCTGCCGCGATGCGCGCAAGAACGCTGCCCGTGGTCCCAGAGAGTTCTTCACTGCTGTTTGCGCGGCCTGCGGCCGGGAAGCTCGCGTTCCCTTCGAGCCCAAGACCGACCGTCCCGTCTACTGCAGCGAGTGCTTTGCAAAGATGAGAGAGAACGGCTGATTCCCATCAGCTATGCGGCATCCGACATCGGATGCCGCTTCTCTTTTCTTTGTTGAGATGTTTCAGGATCAGAACACCGCGGAAAAAGGAACTTTTGCTGGACAATGAATTCATGATGTGATATACTAAACTGAACGGATAGGGGCTTTTGGCCAATGAGACTGTCTGTATGGGAGAATACAAAGATGAGCGAGCAAAAAACACTGAAGCAGCGAATGACAGAGCGACTTCCGCTCTGCATCTTTGTGCTGTGTCTGATTCAACCGATTCTGGATATTGCCGGATATTGGCAGCAGACCCTGGGGGTCGGCAATGCGGTCACCATGGCTCTGCGTATGGTTCTGCTTGGCGGCACTGTCCTTTTGGGCTTCCTGCTCTCTGATCGAAAACGCGTCTATTTTCTGACCGCGGCAATCCTGTGTCTGCTTACCGCTGGGCACGTCTTTGCTTGTGTCTGTTTATCCGGGGGTTATCAGGAGCCGGTCAAGGATCTGGTGAATCTGGTACGAATTTATTTTCTCCCCATGATGACCATCTGCTTCATCACCTTCATGAAGAAGAACAAAGCCGTTTTTCCGGCGATGATGAAGGGCATGGTAACCGATCTGCTGATTATCGCGGGAGTCCAGCTAATCAGTACGCTCACCGGGACGGATCCTCACACCTATTCGGTGGACAAGACCGGAATCCTGGGCTGGTTCCTCTGGACCAACAGTCAAAGCGCCATCCTGGCGATGCTGACGCCGATTTCCATTTGCTGGGCCCTGCAAAAATGGGAAAAGCGCGTTCTGCCTGTGGCGCTGATTACCGCCATATCCGAGGCGACGCTTTTTGTGTTGGCGCCCCGTCTCGCCTATGCCAGCCTGATCGCCGCGGGCCTTGGCGTGGCGATCTGTCTGCTGTTGTCGAAGCGGCAACGCTGGCGTCAGGCTTTGGCGGTTGCCCTGGTGACCTGCTTGTTTGTAGCGGCCTTTCCCATTTCACCCACCCATAAGCGACTGTCGGCCAACGATAATCGGGCGGAACAGACGCAACAGATTATCAAGAAGATGGACATCCACATCGAAATCGTCACCGAGCCTGCTTCGCAGTCCACCCTGTCCTCCGGCGAGACCCAGGAGCCCGGGAAAACCGCTCCGGGCAAGCCTGTTGTGATTATCGATAAGAAGAACGCCGAAAAGCTCGAAAAACTCTATCGCTCCCAGGACATACTCTGGTCCATGGTGGACCGCTTCGGTCGGGATAAGGTCTTCGAGGCCTATTCTTACACGCTGGATCCGACGATCCTGAGCAACAATCGACTCATGAAGATCCGCTTCTGCCAGCTGCTGATGAGCGAATCCGGTACCTCATCCAAGCTCTTCGGCCTGAATCTCCATGAGATGACCTACTCCCGCTATGATAAGGACGGCAAGCTTACCGTAGACAACTATGATGTAGAGAATGATTTGCATGGTATCTATTTCCTGACCGGCATCGTAGGTCTTTGCCTGATGCTGATCTTCCTGCTCTGGTTCGGCGTACGTGCTTTGATCGCTGTGATCCGGGACCACAAATACTATTTCAAGCTGCCCCTGTGCGCCTTTGCAATCGCTTATGGCCTGGGCTTGATCCATGCGTATTATACCGCGTCTGTTCTGCGGAGAAATAACGCATCCATATATCTTGCCATGGTCCTGGCCGGATTGTGGTATCTGAGCCGAAAAAAAGAATCACAAGTCAAAGAAAACAGCTGAAAAAATAAGGTCATCCGACGCGGAAAGGAGGAAAACGACATGCAGGAGGAGATTCGCAGCGGCCGGGAACGGCTTGTTCGTCTGCTTCCGGCCCTGACCGTTTTCCTCTGCCTGATCCAGCCGTTTTTGGACGTCGCCGCTTACTGGATGCGGGAGCTGTCCATCTCGAACAGCTGGATGAGCATACTGCGGCTGATCCTCCTGTTGGGCGGCTTTGCGGTGGGCTTCCTCGTTACGGATCATAAGAAGTTCTATCTTATCTTCAGTATTGTGATCCTTGCATTTCTTTCCGGACATGTATTGGCCTGCCTGGGCACAAAGGAAGGGTATCTGAATTGGACTGAGGATTTGACCGATCAGGCGCGAACACTGGTCCTGCCCATCACAGCCATCAGCTTTGCCAGCTGTCTTCGCGCAAACCGACGAGTTTTGCCGACGCTTCTGAAGGCCATGGTTTGCGATCTGGCATTGATTCTGCTGGTACAACTGCTCAGCGCGGTCACAGGCACGGATCCCCATACCTATCCCACAAAGGAAGTAGGCATACGCGGTTGGTTTATCTGGCCAAGTCCCCAGAGCGCCATCCTCAGCCTGCTTTGCCCGGTTGTGATTGCCTTTGCCGTAGAGCGAAAACCGGACCGATTTCTGCCCACTTTGCTCGCGAGTCTTGTCAGCTTTGGGATGCTCTTCGCTTATGGCACCCGTTTGGGCTATCTCACCATTGCCGGTGTTGGGCTGGGCCTTGCGGTCTGCGTCTTCCCCGGAGGAAAGCAGAGAAGGATCCAGGCTGCCTGTATTCTGCTGAGCGCGATGGTTTTCATTGCGCTTTATCCGATCTCTCCCATGACATGCAATCGTGCTGCAGTGGAGGAAAACGAACGGGTCAAGCAGGAACGGGTCAGCGCTGCGGTTCTGAAGGTAGACCCTGGCCTTGCAGACGCAGCATCCACAGAGGAGATGGAGCCGCTCTCCGCCGCGTATCGTTACAATCTCCAGGGGATGATCGACCGCTTCGGCCTCGAACGGGTGGCAAAGCAATACGGCTTCACCCTGAACGCCGGGAAGATCTGCGACGATCGGATCATGAAAAAGAATTTCTGCTTTCTGCTGATGGAGGACATGAACGCAGAGTCTCCCTTATCCCGTTTCTTTGGGGTAGAGCTGGAGCGCACCCGTGTCTACGATACTGAGGTCTACGATTTCTATGACGACGACTGGAAGCTGGATACTGAGAATTACGATCCGGAGAACGATGTGATCGGGGTGCTGACTTTGAACGGCGTCATCGGTCTCGTCCTGCTGCTGAGCTTTCTGCTTGCTTTTGGCCTTTACGCGGCCCGGGCGGTTCTTCGGAATCGAAAGCGCTTTACGCCGCTTTTTGCGGCCTTCCTCGGAGCCTATGGAATTGCTTTGATCTATGCCTTCAGCACCGCGTCCACGCTGCGCAGAAACAACGCCTCAGTCTATTTTGCCTGGATCCTCGCGGTACTGTGGTATCTTTCCTCCTCCGACGTCGAAAAAGGAGTTTTCAATGATTGAGATCAGCATCATCATCCCTGTCTACAATGTGGAATCCTGGCTGCCCCGCAGCGTGGACGCCATTTTAGCCAATGACACCGGCGGCTGTGAGCTGATCCTGGTGGACGACGGCTCCAAGGACGGCAGCCCAGCGCTCTGCGACCGTTATGCCGCCGAGCACCCGGAATTGATCCGGGTCATCCACCAGAAAAATGCCGGCCCCGGCGCGGCGCGCAATGCGGGCATTGCCGCCGCGAAAGGCGAGTGGTATCTCTTCGTGGACAGCGACGACCGTTTGGCGCCCGATGCCCTGACCCGTCTGCGGGAGGTGATGGCCGCGGAGGACGCCGACGTGATCTCCTTTCAGTTTTATAAAGAGTCCGTGGACGGAAAAAGCTGGGAGGCCTGGTCCGGCCCCATGCAGGATCACAGCAGCTTTGCACTGCGGGAGCAGCCTTCGTTTTTGTTGACACAGCCCTCCTGCTGGCTGCGGCTCTGGCACCGCTCCGTTTTTGCAGACAACAATATCAGCTTCCCCAACGTGGTTTGGTACGAGGATGTCCGCACTGTTACAAAGCTTTTGGCGAAGGCGAAAAGGATCGTCAATCTGCCGGACCATCTCTACTATTATCTGGACCGGCCCGGTTCCATTATGAACAGCAGCCAGCTTCCCCGGAATCGGGACATTCTCCCGGCCTTCACGGATATTCTGGATTGGTTCGACCGGGAGGGGCTGACGCAGACCTATTATGACGAACTTTGCGCTCTGACCGTCCAGCATGTGCTGCTGGCCGCTTCCGTCCGGGTCAGCCGCATTGATCCAAGCTCTGAGATTTTGGGTGAGCTGCGAAGCTTCACCGAGCAGCGCTTCCCGGACTGGCGGAAGAACCCATACAGCCGCAGCCTGCCCCGCATGAAGCGACTGGCGTTGAAGCTGGTGGAATATAAGCGCTACCGCCTGATCCGCACGCTCTTTAATTTGAAAGGATAAGCTATGAAATTCAGTGTGATCGTTCCCGTCTACAACGTGGCGGACTACCTTTCCGCCTGCGTGGTCTCTCTGCTGTCCCAACGCTGTGACGACTGGGAGCTGATCCTGGTGGATGACGGCTCCACCGACGGGATATGCCCCGTCCTCTGCGACGAACTGGCAGCGGCCCATCCGGAGCTGATCCGGACGATCCACCAGGAAAACGGCGGCTTGGGCGCCGCCCGCAACACCGGTCTCGAAGCCGCGAAGGGGGACTATCTGCTTTTTGTGGACAGCGACGACACCCTGGAGCCCCAGACGCTGGAGCGTTTGAATGAGGAAGTGGAAAAGACCCATGCGGATATGTATGTATTCCACTACCGCTACATAACGGACAACGGCGAACAACCCGGCGAAGCCCGGCAATCCGCCGTCACCGGCGAGCCCGTATCGCTGGAAACGGAACCGGCCCTGCTGCTGGACTCGCCCAGCGCATGCTTCCGTCTCTGGAAGCGGGAGCTGTTTGCGGATGGGAGCATACGCTTCCCCGGACGGGTCTGGTATGAGGACCTGTGCACCACCCCGAAGGCGCTGCTGCGGGCAAAGAGCATCGTACAGATCCCCGACAGCTTTTACCGTTATCTTCTTCGCCCGGGCTCCATTATGCGCAACGATCAGCTCCGCCGCAATCTGGAGATCCTGAACGCCCTGGAAACTGTCCGGGTCTACTATGAGCAGGCGGGGGCTCTGGAACGCTTCCGCCCCTGGCTCTGTTATCTGGCGGTGGATTCCGTTCTGGGAGCAGCCCGCCGGGTGCTGACCGTCGATCCGAAGGCCGACTTTCTGCCGGACTTTCTGAACTATGTAAAAGAGAAATATCCTGATTATCGCAGGAATGAGCTCCTGCCCCGCCTGGGAAAGAAAAAGCTGATCCTCCTGAAGCTCCTGGAGGGGAAGCGCTACATGGCAGCAAAGCTGCTGTTTGACTTTGTAAATAAACTGAAATAAAAGGGGCAAAACCGTGTTTTCAAAACTGAAAAACCTCAGGGGTAAAAAGGAAGGCGCGCTCGCCTGGAATACCCTGATGCTCTATATTCTGACCTTCTCCAACTACTTCCTCTCTCTGCTGGTGGTTCCCTATGAATCCCGCATTCTGGAGGAGGCCGGCTACGGCATGCTGGGCGTGGCGATGAAGATCATGGTCTATTTCCAGCTCTTCATCGACTTCGGATTCCTGCTCTCCGCCACCGAGGAGGTTTCCAAGCACCGCCAGGATACCGCCCGGCTGAATGTGATCATGACCGCCGTGACGTTCTGCAAGCTGGCGCTTGCCCTGCTCTCACTGGCAGTCCTGGCGATCCTTTGTACCGTGATCAAGGCCTGGCAGGGACGATTCGGCTTCTACCTGCTCTTCTTCCTCGGCACCATGATCAACGCCCTGCTTCCGGACTATCTCTATCGCGGACTGGAAAAGATGTCGGCCATCACGATCCGCACGGTCTGCATCCGCGCCTTCTCCACCCTTGGCATCTTCCTCTTCCTGAAAAAGCCGGAGGACATCTGGGTCATCCCGGTGCTTACGGCTGTCGGGAACCTCGGAGCGGTTTTCGCCTGCTTCTACGACGCGAAAAAGCGGCTGAACGTCCGCTTTTGCCGGGTACGGTTTTCCGACGTGTGGCTGCGGATGAAGCAGTCCTCGGTGTTTTTCCTCTCCCGCTTCGCCACCACGGCCTATTCCGCCCTCAATATGGTCATTCTCGACATCATCGAACCAAAAACAATCCCCGGCGCCGGCGGCATGATCGACAATCCGGTTCGCGGTTATTACGCCGCCTCCGACAAGCTGATGGACACCGGCAAGCAGGCCCTGTCTCCCATCTCAGACAGCCTGTACCCCTATATGGTCAAGCACCACGACTACCGTCTGGTCAAAAAGGTCCTGCTGATCCTGGAGCCCATCATCTTCGTCTTCTGCACCGTCATGTTCGTAATCGCGCCCTGGTTCTGCGAGTTCTTTTTCGGGAAGGGCTTTGCCCCGGCGGGGAAGGTGCTCCGGGTCATGCTGCCCACGGCGGTCATCATCCTGCCCAGCTACATCTGCGGCTTCCCGATGCTCTCCTCCATGGGCTTGGCCAAGCACGCCAACTACTCCACGATTTTTGGCTCCGTGGTCCATGTCGTCAACCTTGCCATCCTGTACTTTACCGGAAATATGAATATGATCACCCTCGGCGCGGCCATGTCTGTGGCGGAGGCGCTGATTCTTGCCTACCGTCTGGCGGTCATCTGGCGCCACCGGGACCGTCTGAAACAAAAGGAGAATGCAAATGTCGAAGCTTCATGATCTGGCCGTCAAGGCCCTGTGTGCCGTGACCCCCGTGAAAAACAACCGCGTCGTCTTCTCCAGCTACTACGGCAGAGCTTATTCCGACAGTCCCAAGGCCATCTGCGAGGTCCTGCGCCAGAGTGGGGAGGATCTGGATCTGATTTGGCTCTGCAAGGACGAGGAGGCAGAGAAGTCACTTCCCGAAGGGGTTCGGGCCGTTCCCTCCAAGGGCTTGAAGAAAACAAAAGCTCTGGCCTCCGCCAAGGTTTGGGTAGACAACTGTCGAAAATATGAGAACATGAAACGTAAAAACCAGGTCTATCTTCAGACCTGGCACGGCTTTGCATTGAAAAAGCTGGAAAAGGACGCAGAGAGCACGCTGGAACCCGCCTATCTCAAGGCCTGCAAGACCGACTCTGCACAATGCGACCTGTTTATCACCGGCAGCGGCTTTATGGAAAAGCTCTATCGGGAGTCCTTCTGGTACAGCGGTCCCGTCCTGCGGACCGGAACCCCCAGGAATGATATCTTCTATCAGAATCACGCCTCCCTGCATGCCAAGGTCTGCCAGGCTCTGGGGCTCCCGGAAGACCGAAAACTGGCGTTGTACGCGCCGACCTTCCGGGGCGATCACAGCACCGAGGCATATCAGTTGGACGCAGCGATGGTCCGTCTCAAGTGCGAAGAGAATTTCAAGGGCAAGTGGACGGTGTTGATCCGCCTGCATTCCAATGTGGCGGCCCAATCCGCGGGTCTGTTTGCCTACGACGGCGACACCATTGTGGACGCCACCGCTTACCCGGACATGCAGGAGCTGCTCTGCGCCGCCGGTCTGCTGATCACGGACTATTCCTCTTCCATGTTCGACTATGCCCTGACGGGCAAGCCCATCGTTCGTTTCGCCACGGATATCGAAGCCTATCAGAAGGATCGGGACTTCTATTTTCCGCTTGAGAGTCTGCCCTTTCCCCTTGCGCGGAGCAACGAAGAGCTGGAGGCCGTTTTGACCGACCTGCAGCCCCTCTGGACCAGTCCGGCCTGGGCGGAATTTGCCCGGGAAAACGAGTTCTGTGAGGACGGGAACGCCTCCGTCAAATGCGCCGCATTGATTTTGCAACAGATCAAAAAGGAGAATGCCAAATGAAACGTGTCATCACCTACGGAACCTTCGACCTGCTCCATTACGGTCACATCAACCTGCTTCGCCGGGCGAAGGCCCTGGGCGACTACCTGATCGTGGTCCTGTCCACCGACGAGTTTAACTGGAATGAAAAACGGAAAAAGTGTTATTTCAGCTACGAGATCCGGAAGCAGCTTCTGGAAGCCATCCGTTACGTCGATCTGGTGATCCCCGAGGAAAACTGGGAGCAGAAGATCTCCGACGTCAAGGAGTATCATGTGGATACCTTTGTCATGGGAGACGACTGGAAGGGAAAGTTCGATTTCCTGAAGCCCTATTGCGAGGTGGTCTATCTGCCTCGGACGCCGGAGATCTCCACCACCCAGATTAAGCACGATCTCAACAACAAAGACTGAACGATGGTGGATTGTTTCGGCAGGAACGCAGAACTGCGGGGAAAAAAGCTCTGGCTGCTGGATATGGACGGCACCATTTATATGGAGGATCGGATCTTTGAGGGGACCCTGGAGCTGTTGGAACTGATTCGTGCCAGGGGAGGACGCTATGTGTTCATCACGAACAACTCCTCCAAATCCGTAGCCGACTATCTGAAAAAGGTACGGGGCATGGGTATCCCGGCAGGGGAGGAGGACTTTTTCACCTCCGCTCAGGCGGCCGTCCTGCTCTTACAGGAGCGCTTTCCCGGAGCTCGTGTCTATTGTCAGGGAACGAGCAGCCTGATCCGGGAGCTGCGGGAGGCGGGGATCCGTGTTACCACTGAGGTGGAACCCGTGGATGTTGTACTGACCGGTTTTGATTTGGAGCTGACTTCCGAAAAGCTGCGACGGACCTGCCAGATCCTCACGGAACAAAAAAATGTTGCCTATTATGCCACCAATCCGGATCTGGTATGTCCTGTGAGCTTCGGCTATGTGCCGGACTGCGGCTCCATGAGCATGATGATACGAAACGCCACAGGTCGGGCTCCGATCTTCATCGGTAAGCCGGAGCCCACCATGATCCAAATTGTGATGGAAAAACATGGGTGCTCCCGTTCGCAGACCGTCGTGATCGGAGATCGGGTCTATACCGATATTGCATCCGGCTTCCGTGCCGGCGTCGATACCATCGGCGTGCTGTCCGGCGAAGCTACCTTGGAGGATTTTCGCAGCACAGATACTCCGCCAACGTATCTGTTTCATAACGTGCGGGAGATCTGGAAAGCCCTGCTTAGTTGACATAATACAAAAGAGGTATCCGTTCGGATACCTCTTTCAGATTGTCAAAAACTTTGATGCGCTTCCCATACAGGCTGATCAGGACAAAAGAAAACAGGAGAACGCCGTAGGGGCAAACATCGATCAGCTCACAATATACAGATACGGTGCGTAATACGCACGCCGGGATCACGTTTTGTTCTTATCGCCAGCGCGGGCGGTATCTCGGGGTTTTCCAAAAGGGGGATGACCC
>JAFYAB010000026.1 GCA_017540945.1 Oscillospiraceae bacterium
ACCGCCATGACCCGGCTGAAGCTGTACAAGGGCGCCGAGCACAAGAACGCCGCCCAGAAGCCCATCGCCTGGACCCAGGACTAAGGAGGTAACGAACTATGTACGAGAGCAAGAGAGCTTATCATTACGGCACCGGCCGTCGCAAGGCCTCCGTCGCCAGAGTCCGCGTGTATGAGAACGGCACCGGCTCCATCACCATCAACGGCCGCGACATCGACGATTACTTCGGTCTCGAGACCCTGAAGCTCATCGTCCGTCAGCCCCTGAACACCACCGGCATGATCGGCAAGGTGGACATCGTCTGCACCGTCGAGGGCGGCGGCGTTACCGGCCAGGCCGGCGCCATCCGTCACGGCGTCTCCCGCGCCCTGCTGGAGGTCAACCCCGAGTTCCGCGCCCAGCTGAAGGCCGCCGGCTTCCTGACCCGCGACCCCAGAATGAAGGAGCGCAAGAAGTACGGTCTGAAGGCCGCCCGCCGCGCGCCTCAGTTCAGCAAGCGCTGATATATCCAAAAATCCCCGATTTTTCAAGGAAAATCGGGGATTTCGTTTGCCATATTTTACCACAATCAGCCACAACAAATCTGTTTGAATTGAGGTTAATTTGGGGTTAAAAACAGTTTTTGAGGTTAATTTTGAGGTTATAATATGGCATAAAAATAGCGCCCCTCCCCTGTTTTATCCAGGAGAGGGGCGCTGTTCTTTTCATAGGCCGGCTCTATCGAAAAACGATATTCTATAACGATTCGACCAAAACCGATAGAATATGTGCTACAATCTATCTGCAAAGGAGCGTGGCTATGATTAGAATTACATTGTCCACGAAGCTGGGCGAGCTTCGGTGGACGCAAGCCGATCTTGCCCGGGCGACGGGGATCAGGGCGAACACGATCAGCGACTACTACAACGAGATCGCGGACCGGATCAAACTGGAACACCTGGACCTGATATGCGAAGCTCTGGAATGCGAGCTGGACGAAATCATCATCCGCATTCCGAACGGCCAGCCCTCGGTGCGAACGAGGACCGGCAAGAAGCTCCGCGTCACGCTCAGCCCAGACGGACATAAATAGCTCTGCTCACGAGCAGGCCCCGGGTGCGAACCGGGGCCTTTCTCATTGCATGCCGGCCAGCCTTCTGGCGGCTTCCTCATTGATACGACCTTTGTTGTATCCTTCCTCCATGCATCTGAGCTCCTTGATGCGAGCCCATTCGACGGCATATAGGCGCCGCCGCTCCGTAGAGCTGAGACGGTTTTTCCCCTTTCTTCCGGCAAGCACAACCTCCAGGACATCGAAGGAGAAATGGTCGTTGCCGTCAAAATCTTTCTGCATCTCAGGGATAGGATGTTTACCGTGCATCAGAAGAAGCTCATGACGCCGGGTCGGCCCTGGGCTCCTCCAATTCAGCCGTACCTACGCACAATCCGGCAGGGCTATGAGGACTTCGACATCACCAGCGACCGCAATCTGATCTATGCCGCCGGGCATCCGGTAAAGGGGGTGAGTAAATATGAAGCGTCCAGCGATCCGATTTTCCAGCAGAGGCCCGTCCGGTAATATCTATTGGCTCATCGGCCAGGTTCGGAATGAAATGCAGAGACAACGGAGGATCGCAGAGTATAACGACATGTGGGAGCGCATCCAGAAGACCGACTACCGGGGTGCTCTGGCAATCCTCCGGGAAGCCGTGGACCTGGTAGACGAGGATGGGGTCTACTGATCCAGCGGAAAGGCTCTTGCAAGACGCGAGGCGGCCCCGTGGCGAAAGTGCCGGGGATTGACCGGCGAGAACACGTTCCGGGGCGGCAAGCCCGCAAAAACGAAAAGAGCGCCCAGCAGAGGGATAATCCTCCGCTGGGCGTTTTTTTGTATGCGTTATGATAAATCGGCCTGCGCTACTTCTTCAGCAGATCGTAGAGCCGCTTCAGAAACACGACCATTTCCCCCCGGGTGCAAGGCTTGTCGGGGGCAAAGGTTGTCGGGGTGGTTCCGGCGGTGATCCCGTTCTCATGGGCCCACTGGACCGCCTTCGTGTAGAACTTCCCGTCCGGGACATCCTCGAAGGGAGTGGTCGGAGCGGGATCTTCCTGCGCGGGGGCGGTCTGCGCAGCGATCTCAGCGGCCACGTCATTGCGGACGTCGTTCATGGTCTTGCCGTACTTCCTGAACCAGACCAGGACGTCGCCGTGATTGCCGCCGACGCCGAGCTGGTAGCTGTCCTGGTGGCACAGGATCGTCGGGACGGTGACGGGGATCTGCTTCTTCGGGTCTTTGTACTGCACGGTGCCGTGGGGGTCGATGCCGTACTTCATGCAGAGGTACGCGGTGAGCTCGACGGCCTCCTTGTACACCTTGTCGAAATACGACTTGGAGTTGTAGCCGTCATCGCAGATTTCGAACTGGATCCAGTGCGGACCGTTGTTCGCGTACGGGCTGCCGTTGCAGCTCCCCTTGGGTCCAGAGCCACAGCCCCAGGGTCGGTAGTTCCAGGGAAGGACCTGGGCGGTGGCAATGCTGCCGTCGGCCAGCTTGCCGATGAAGGCGTTGACGCCAGCCTGAAGTCTGATGTGGTTCCAGTCGTTGGAATACTGGTTTTTGCCGATTTTCGCCAGGAGCTCAGCCCGATCCTGGGCGTTATCGTCCGGCTGGACATAGCGCTTGATGGTGGGATTGCCGGCCCCGGTGTCGTGCCACAGGATGCCGACGGGAGTCCCCTTCGTGGTGTCCTTGTAGCACGTACTCTGAGTCATAAGGCATTTGAAGAGGTTCATGCCATTACACCCCTTCCTGCTCGTCCTCAGAATTTCCGGGAGCGGGCTTGTTCGCCGCGTCGACCAGGCCTTCGCCCAGGATGTAGCCGATCACGGCCGCAGCCTGCATGATCAGACCGGACACGGTTTCGGCCACGCTGCCCTTGCCGGCGGCGGTCAGCACGCCGGAGACGAACAGGGCAACAGCCAGCCAGAGCTTCCGGCTGGTCAGCTTGCGGATGAAGTCTTGCTTGTTCATGATAGCTCCTCCTTACGGTTTGGTGTTCAGACGATCTTCCAGCGTGTCGATGCGCTTGTGGGCCTGCTTTGCGGACTCCTGCACAGCAGTGAGATCCTTCAGGAAGCCCATGATCGTCTCGTCGGATTTCTCCTGCTTGCGCTTGACGTCATCGACGCCGCTCTTGATGTAGCCGAGCTCCGACATGATGGATCCGGTCGTTTTGCCTTCTTCGGTGTCATCGTTCTTCTTGTTTCGGGAGAAGGCAGCATACCCGAAAGCAATGGCCGCGAGGCCCGCGATAATTGACACAACCCAGCCGATGTCCATAGGCTTATCCTCCTTTGCATAAGAAAACCCACGGGGCTGATTCAGCTCCGTGGGTGCTGGCCGTCTCGCGGCCTATGAGAGATTGTCGGGCGCTTCATCGGCGCCGAGGATGGCGGCGTATTTCGCGTGGGCGTCGAGGATCTTCTGGTCGATGTCCTCGCAGTATACGCCGGCCTCTGCCAGGGTCAGGGAGAGCAGACAGATGATGCTTGACTGCTCCTCGACCAACTGGCAGAGGGCTTCGATCAGTTTCAGATTGGACATGGCAATCACTCCTTGGGGAGAGTATACCACATCCGGGGCGAATGCGGGGCGAAGTGATAGAGAATAACGCTTGCCGTTATTCCGTGACCTCCGTCCAGACGTAGACGCCAGGGGCTCCGGGCTCCCAGACGTTGCCGTCGATGGTGGACACCCAGATCTTGCCGTTGTGCCGGACCTTGTCACCCTTGGAATAGGGGTTTGTGCTGTCGGGCTGCTCCCAATCCGGGATCACATCCGGATCGGGGATCAGGACCTTCGCCCAGAGGGACGGTGCGACGCCAGGCTCCCAGCCGGCCTGGGACGTGTGCGCCTGCAAGCAGGCATAAAGAATCCCGCCGTGTCTGACCTTGTAGCCCACATCGTAGGCCGTGTCGGTCTTCCACGTCGGGAACAGTTCGACGCCTTCCAGGGCGTCGGCGGGTTGGAGGCTCTGCGCCGCCAGCTCAAGCAGCGTGCGGAGCTTCCTTGCGAGTTCGAGTAATGTCACTTATTCCACCCCCAGCATTATTTTTGCGGCGGCCAGCTCCTCGGTCAATGCCTGGACTGCCGCCGTAAGCTCGGCGTTGCTCATGGAGCCGTCACCGGGATCGACCGGCTCAGGCTCGGGGTCGGGCACATCCGGGTCGGGAGGATGATCCGGGAAAAGCGGCGCGAGCTCGTCATACTCGGCCTCGGTGATGATGGTCGCCACCAGCTCAATGTTGGGATCGTCGATGACCTGACGGCCCGCGAGCTGGTAGATCACGCTGCCGGTGGAGTCCTGGACGCCCTGCGCCTGGCTCTCCCGGTCGCACAGCTCAACGGTGCCGTTGCGGAGCTGACGGACCCAGCCGGGAGGATCGAGGATTTCCACGCCGACAAGCTCTTCCTGCCGGTCATGCACTTTGATGAATGTTGCCATAATCGTCTCCCTCCTCGAAGACAAAAAGTCTGTCGTACAGCTTGCCCATGTTCTGGACTGTGTGCCAGGCATTGAACCGGAGGGCGTAGGACTTCCAGCTCTGCCAGGCGTTGTAGATGTCCTCTCGGGTCACCTTGCCCCGGTCGAGCATCTTGCGCAGTTTCTTCAATTTCCGGCGCTCCCGTGTGACGCTGCGCTTGTAGATTTTCTTGACGATCTTCCCGGACGGCGTAACGAACACACGCATTTTCAGCCAGGGGAAGCCGTGGCTGAGCTTGACGATCTGCGTCTTCTTCTCGCTGAGAACGATCCCCAGCTTGTCACAGAGCGCCCGGATTTTCACGAGGCATTCCTGCAGGTACGCCTTGGAATGGTGGATCAGATAGCCGTCATCCATGTACCGGGCATAGCCCTTGATCCCCAGCACTTCCTTGATGTAGTGGTCGAGCCGGTTGCCGGAGACCAGGGCGAGGACCTGGCTGATTTGCGAGCCGAGGCCCAGGCCCCGATTTCCGAACATGTCCACAAAATGGGACGTGATCTTGACGATCCTGGGATCGGTAAACTGCCGGCGCAGCTCTGCCTTGATCAGAGCGTGGTCCACGTTGTCGAAGAAGCGCTTGAAATCGAAGAGGAGGATGTACCCCTCCCGGCCATGCTCCCGGATATGCCGGCGAAGGTGCTGCGTCAGCCGATTGACGGCGAAGTCGTACCCCTTCTTCGGCAGGCTGGCGCCGTTGTCATGGATGAAGGTGCGGCAGAGGATCGGGTTGAGCGCCTGGTCGCAGAGCGTCCGCTGCACCACCCGCTCCCCGATGGTGGTGGATCTGATGTGCCGGGCCTTGCCCCGCTCAAACAGATCGAATTCAAAGAAGCCTGGGCTTTTGTACGTTCCCCTGCGGAGCTTGTCATAGATGTCGTAGACTCCCAGAGGCGCGGTGATGATGAACTTCTGGACGCTGGCCTTCCAGGCGACACCCTTCCGGCAGTAGCGGTATGACCGGTACAGATTGGCATAGGAAAAGACGGACGCGAATGAATCATGCTCACTCAGCCGCGCCCGCTTTTCCCGCCGTTTCTGTTGGCGGCGCTGGTACTGCACCGCC
>JAFYAB010000027.1 GCA_017540945.1 Oscillospiraceae bacterium
CCGGGAGGCTGGCGGCGCAGGGTGGCGCACACTGTGCGCCGCTACAGGCGGGGCGGCTGCCTGTCGACCCGCATCCGCCGTCTCCGATTACCTGTTCCCTCCCGGATATACTGTGTTCCGAACTTTTTTGACACGCTGAGGGCGCACCGCATTACGCGGTGCGCCCTGTTGCTGTTTGATACGAATACTTGATAAATAAGTTGGAAGCTTATTTATCCGGCATCCGGAGAAGGGAGGATCAGCCCTCGATGGTGCAGTACATGAAGTACTTGTAGCCAAGAGGATTGGCGAAGAAGCCCTTCACGTTCTTGCTGATCATGTAGGTGTCGGTGTAGAAGTACAGGGGGCAGATGCAGCCGGTGGACATCAGCAGGTCCTCGGCGCGGTGCATCAGCTCGTAGCGCTTGGCGTTGTCGGTGCAGCTCTTGATGGTCTTGATCAGCACATCGTAGGTGTCGGCCCAGGTGCCGTTCTCCACCTTGACGTCAAAGCCCAGGTCGCTCAGATCCAGGCTGTAGATGGCGGCATCCTTATGGGCGCCCTTGCCGAACTGGACGTCGTTGTTGCCGGAGCCAGTGGTCCACATATCCAGGAAGCAGATGGGGTCGTTGTAGTCGGCCAGCCAGCCGTTCCGGGCGATGGAGTAGTTGCCTTCCTTACGGGTGTTCAGGAAGGTGTTCCATTCCTGGTTCTCCAGGTTCATGGTGATGCCGATGCCGGCCAGCTGCGCCTGCAGGTACTCGCCGATGGCCTTGTGGCCCTCGGAGGTGTTGTACAGGTAGGTCATGGCGGGGAAGTTGGTGAACTTGGCGCCGTCGAACTCGTAGTACTTCTTCAGGATCTCAACAGCCTGGTTGTAGTTGTCCTTGACAGCGTCCTTGGACACATTGTAGTAGCCGTCAAAGCCGTCGTTGTGACCGGCGGTCTTGTAGAACTCGGTGCCGTCAGGGTTGGTCATGCCCATGGCAACGAAGGAGGAGGCGGGAACCTGGCCGGCCTGGCCGATCTCTTCGACGATGTAGTTGCGGTCGAAGAGCAGGCTGATGGCGTTGCGGATTTCCGCACGGGCCTTCTCGGCCTCAGCGCCGCTCAGGCCGCTGCCGGCGGGCAGGATGTCCTCGTTGACATTCCAGCAGACATAGTAGGTACCGATCTGGCCGATGACCTTGTACTCATCGGGATAGTCCTTCTTGAGGGTGGCCATCTCGTTGGTGGGCACGCCGTCGATCAGCTGCCAGGTGCCGTTCTTGAAGTTGGCGACCATGTTGTTCTCGTCGTCGGACAGGTAGAACTCGATCTTCTCCATCAGGATCTTGTCGGCGTCCACATAGTTGGGGTTCTTCTCCAGGGTGATGACGCTGTTGTGATCCCACTTGGTGATGGTGTAGGCGCCGTTGCAGACATAGGTGCTCGCTTCGGTAGCCCAGGACTCGTTGGCGACCACATCCTCCCGGACAGGGAAGTAGGTGGGGAAGGCCAGCAGCTCGTTCCAGTAGGAAACCGCGTTGGCCAGGGTGACCTTCAGGGTCTTGGCGTCCACAGCCTCGACGTTCAGCTTGTCGGTGCCGTAGCCGTCCACGACCTCGAACATGTAGCCGTAGTCGGCGCCCAGAGCCTCGGAGGCGGCGCGCTGCCAGGCAAAGGCGAAGTCGTTGGCGGTGACGTCCTTGCCGTCGGACCACTTCAGGCCGTCGCGCAGGGTGTAGGTGTAGGTGACGGTGCCGTCCTCATTGGCAACGCCTTCCACCAGTTCCTTGGCGGCGTCGGCAACGATGACCAGCTTGCCGGAGTCATCCTGCGCCCACTTGGCCAGGCCGGAGAACAGATGGCTGATCAGCGTAGCGCCGTCAACCGCAGAGTTCAGAGCGGGGTCAATGGTGTCGGGTTCAGAGGAAAGGCAGACCGCGATCTTGGAACCGGCGACCGGCTTCTTTCCTCCGCTGCAGGCGACCAGAGTCAGCATCATGGCAACCACCAGCAGCAATGCTAAGATTTTCTTCATGGTTTTCCTTCCTTTCAGACATGTTATTGTATCAAAATATGCGGTGATCCGCATATTATGAACGCATCAGAGCTCGTTCACCCGATGGCAGGCGACGAAATGGCCGGGCTCCACTTCCTTGAACTCCGGCATGCCCTCGGCGCAGCAGGGCGCCGCGTGGGGGCAGCGGGTCCGGAAGGGACAGCCGGAGGGAGCGTTGAGGGGGCTGGGGATGTCGCCGGAGAGCACGATCCGCTTGTTGGCTCTGGCCACCTTGGGATCCGGCTGGGGAACGGCGGACATCAGGGAGCGGGTGTAGGGGTGCAGGGGTTGATCGTAGATCACCGCAGCGTCCGCCAGCTCCACCATCTTGCCCAGATACATGACGGCGATGCGGTCGCTGATGTGGCGAACCACCAGGATGTCGTGGGCGATGAAGAGATAGGTCAGGCCCATCTGCTCCTGGAGCTCCACGAACATATTGATCACCTGGGCCTGGATGGACACGTCCAGGGCGGAGACCGGCTCGTCGCAGACGATGAACTCGGGCTTCAGGGCCAGGGCGCGGGCGATGCCGATGCGCTGGCGCTGGCCGCCGGAGAACTCATGGGCGTAGCGGGAGGCGTGCTCGCTGTTGAGGCCCACCCGCTCCATGAGCTCCAGGATGCGATCTTCGCGTTCCTTTTTGTTCTGGTACATCTTGTGGATGTCCAGGGGCTCGCCGATGATGTCGGAGACGGTCATGCGGGGATTCAGGGAGGAGTAGGGGTCCTGGAAGACCATGGTGGTCTTCTTGCGCAGCTCCTGGATGTCCGCCTTGGTCTTGATGAGCCGTCCCTCGAACTCCACCTCGCCGTCGGTGGGCTTGTAGAGGTGCAGGATGGAGCGGCCCACGGTGGTCTTGCCACAGCCGGACTCGCCCACCAGACCGAGGGTCTCGCCCCGGCGGATGGCAAAGGAGACGTCGTCCACGGCCTTCAGCGGCTTGGTGCGAAGCGGGCCGACGTTGATGTTGAAATACTGCTTCAGGTGACGGACTTCCATCAGGGGACGCTCGTATTGCTCAAAGGTTCCGCTCATTCCGTCACACCGCCTTTCTCCTCATCCGGCAGGATGCTGCCGTTTTCCACGCCTTCCTTTACGTTCATCCAGCAGGCCGCGAAGTGCTCCTCATTCAGCCGCATCCGCTGGCAGCGCTCCTTGAGGCAGATCTTCATGGCGTTGTCGCAGCGGGGGGCGAAGGGGCAGCCCTCCGGCATGTTCAGCAGATCGATGGGCGTGCCGGTGATGGGCTGGAGCTTGCTGCCGGCGGTGTCCGCCGTGGGGATGGAGCGCATCAGGCCCTTGGTGTACTCGTGCTTGGGGTTATAGAAGATCTCGTCCGCGGTGCCCTGCTCGCAGATGGAGCCGGCGTACATGACGATGACCTCGTCGCACATCTGGGCCACAACGCCCAGGTCATGGGTGATCATGATGATGGCCATGCCCAGCTGCTCCTGCAGGGAACGCATCAGATCCAGGATCTGGGCCTGGATCGTCACGTCCAGGGCGGTGGTGGGCTCGTCGGCGATCAGGATATCCGGCTCACAGGCCAGGGCCATGGCAATCATGACCCGTTGGCGCATGCCGCCGGAGTGCTCGTAGGGATACTGCTTCATGCGCTTCTCCGGCTCGTTCACGTTGACCAGCTTCAGCATCTCCACGGCCCGGTCCCAGGCCTCCTTTTTGTTGCGGTCGGTGTGCAGGCGGATCGCCTCCACCAGCTGGTGACCGATGGTGTAGGTGGGGTTCAGGGAGGTCATGGGATCCTGGAAAATGATAGAGATTTTGTTGCCGCGGACGGTCTTCATCACCGACTCGCCGGCGTTCACCAGCTCCTGACCGTCCAGCTTGATGGAGCCGGAGACGATCTTTCCCGTGGGAGCCAGAATCTGCATAATGGAGTAGGCGGTAACAGACTTGCCGGAGCCGCTCTCCCCCACGATGCCCAGGACCTTGCCCCGGTCCAGATTGAAGGAGATGCCGTTGACGGCCTTCACCTCGCCGGCCGGGGTAAAGAAAGAGGTGTGAAGGTCCCGTACCTTTAAAAGAGGTTCAGTAGACATGTTCTGCACTCCTTTCTCAGTTTCTCAGCTTCGGGTCAAAGGCGTCGCGCAGGCCGTCGCCGAAGAGGTTCAGCGACAGGACGATCAGCGAGATGACCACAGCAGGGATGACCATACGGTACGGATAGGAGGACAGGCCGTTGAGGGCGTCCGAGGCCAGGGAGCCCAGAGAGGGCATGGGGGCGTTGACGCCCAGACCGATGAAGGACAGATAGCTCTCGGTGAAGATGGCGCTGGGAATCTGCAGGGCCGTGGAGATGATGACCACGCTGATGCAGTTGGGCAGCAGGTGCTTGCGGATGATCCAGCCGCCCTTGGCGCCGGCGGCCTTGGAGGCCAGCACGTACTCCTGCTCCCGCAGGGAGAGGATCTGGCCGCGGATCAGGCGGGACATGCTGACCCAGTAGAGGACGCCGAAGACGATGAAGAGGCTGATAATATTGCTGCCGATCTTCTCCAGCACCGTGCCTTCCAGAGCCGGAGCCAGGGTCTGCTTCAGCACGGAGGCCAGCAGAATGACCATCAGCATATCCGGCAGAGAGTAGATGATATCCACGATCCGCATGATGATCAGGTCCACCTTGCCGCCGCAGTAGCCGGCAATGGATCCGATGGTCATGCCGATGATCAGCACGATGATGCTGGCGAAGAAGCCCACCGCCAGGGAGATCCGGGTGCCGTAGACCACGCGGATGAAGTAGTCGCGGCCGGAAGCGTCGGTGCCGAAAACGTGGGGGAAGATCTTTTCTCCCGCCGCGATCCGGGCCTGCTCGGTCTTCCCGTATTCAAAGGGAGACAGATTGTTGTAGCTGGCGTCCACGGGCTCTCCGGGCTGAACGCCCAGCATGCTGTCGTAAGCGTAGGGCCAGACGGCCGGGAGGATCAGAGAGGAGAGCGTGATCAGAATGATGACGATGAGGCTGACCGCGGCCACCTTGTTCTTCAGCAGACGCTTCATACCGTCGCGGAAGAAGGTGGAGGAGGGGCGCATCTGCACCATGTAGGCCTTTTCGTCCTCGGTAGCCGGGAGAAAGGCGTCCACGTCGATGTGCATCGTAAATCTTTTATCCATCAGCTGCTCTCTCCTTTAGTCGAAATTGATCCGGGGATCGACCACCTTGTAGAGGATGTCGCTGACCAGATTCATCACCACGATGAGGACGGCCAGCACGATGGTGGTGCCCATGACCATGGGATAGTCGCGGTCGGTGATGCTCTTGACAAAGGCGCGGCCGATACCGGGGACGGCAAAGATCTTTTCCACCACCAGAGAACCGGTGACGATGTAGGCCAGCATAGGGCCAAAATAGGTGATGACCGGGATCAGGGAGTTCTTCAGCGCATGGCCGAAGATGATCTTCCCGCCGGACACGCCCTTGGCCTTGGCGGTGCGGATGTAGTCCTGACCCAGCACGTCCAGCATGGAGGAGCGGGTGAGACGGGTGATATAGGCCATGGGATACAGGGACAGGGTGATGATGGGCAGAATGAGGCCGCCCTCGGCGGCGCCGTTGGCCGGCAGAAGCATCCATACGATAGCGAAGAGCAGCAGAAGCAGCGAGCCCATAATGAAGGAGGGCATGGAGACGAAGGCCGTGGTGATGACCATGATGATCTTGTCGATCAGCTTGTTGCGGCGGAGCGCAGCCCAAGCGCCCAGCACGATCCCGGTGACGCCCGCGATGGCGGCGGCGATGACGCCGAGCTTCACGGAGGTCTTCATGCCGTCGAGGATGATGTCGATGACCTGGCGGCCTCTCTGCTTGATGGAGGGGCCGAAATCGAATTTTGTGACGATGTCCTTGAGGTAAGTCCCATACTGCTCCATCAGGGGCTTGTCGAGACCGTACTTGGCCTCCAGCGCGGCCTGGACCTCCGGCGTGACCGCCTTCTCACTCATGAACGGACCGCCGGGGACGGCGTGCATGACAAAGAAGGTCACGGTGATCACGACCCAGACGGTCAGGATCGCAAGGCCGATCCGCTTCACAATGTAAAACAGTGTCTTTGAGTTCATAATCTTCCGCCTTACACCTTTCATCTTCGCTTTCCAGCGATCCGGCGGCGGGCTGCGCCTCCGGAGCGCTGCAGGCGGGAGCCTCAAGCGCGCAAAATTGCCTGCCGCTCCACATAATATTGTATTATATAGCAATTGCATGAAAAAAGCAACATCTTTTCGGCAAAACTGCGCAAAATGGCCGTTGCGTGAATATTTTTGGCTGTTTTTTGGGGCTGTCCTTCGGGCTTTTGCCCCGGAAATACGGTTTTACGCGCAAAACACCGTGAAATCCGAAGATTTCACGGTGTTTGTTTCCGACAGCGCGCGGCGTCGGGCCTATTTGCTGCTTTCCTTTTCCACCAGGATCCAGGGGGCCAGCTGAGACGCGCAGGACTCGCCGCGAAGCAGCCGGAAGAGCGTCTCAGCCGCCATCCGCCCCACGTTGTATCTGCCGTGGGACAGGGAGGTAATGCGGGGCGTGGACATCTCGCTGTAGGGGCTGTTGTCAAAGCTGACGACGGCGATATCCCCCGGCACCGAAAGTCCCTTCCTGGTCAGATAGGAGATCACCCGGGCGGCGATCTCGTCGTTGTAGCAGACCACGGCGCTGCAGGAGGAGAGCAGCCCCGCCATCCGTTCCACCGAGTAATCGTCCTTCAGAAAGTGCTCCTTCTGGGCGGTGTCGTACCAGAGTACATTGCCGTCCTCCGGGGTGAGCCCGTATTCCTGGAGCCCCTCCAGATAACCGGCAAAGCGCTGCCGGCCCTGGAGGTCGTCGTATTTGAAGATCCCGCCGATCCCCCGGTGGCCCTTCCCATACAGGTATTCCACCAGCATCCGTCCGCCCGCCAGGTTGTCGTCCAGCACGGAGAGGGTGTCGGGGAGCTGCTCATAGTTGCCGTGCATAAAGACCAGGGGGATTCCCTTTTCCATCAGCTGGCGGCAGAGCTTGAGATTCGGATTGGGCAGGCCGGTCTTGGTGCCCTCAATCAGTACCCCGTCCAGCCGCTCCATTTCCAGCAGGGTCTGCAGAATCCGGCGCTCGCTGCTGAACTGGTTCTGTGTGGCAAACAGCAGGGGCGCGCTGTTGTTCTCCGAACAGACCGCCTCGATCTCCCGCAGGATGCTGGGGAAGATGTAATCGCTGATATAGGTAGTCACCACGGCGATGGATCGGCGCGGAAGCGGCACGGGCTCCTGCTTCTCCCGGATGAAGGAGCCGCTGCCCTGGCGGCGCTCGATCAGCCGCTCGGCCTCCAGGACAGAGAGCGCCTGCCGCACCGTCTGCCGGCTGACCTGAAACTGCCCGCAGAGCGTCTGCTCTGTGGGGAGAAGCTTCTGGTATTTCCCGGAAAGGATCCCGGTCCGCAGCGTTTCCGCCAGAACTTGATACTTCGGATTCATATGCAGACTCCCGTCCATACAACTTTTTCTTTATTATACGCAGATTTGAATTTTGTGTCAATACAAGTTTTTTTGGAAATCGCTAAAAAATTTAGTTGTATGTATCAAATTCAGCGTTGATTGTGCAAAGCAACGAAGCGTTCCAGGCCCTCGAAAACTGAAAAAAAGTGTAAAAACCCTTGATATACTCCGGTTTTTCCCCGTTGAGAGGAATTTGTATTCTGCCGGGCAGGTCCTTTCCAAAAATTTGTATTGTGCATGGATACAAAAAATGATTTTTGTGTGTACATATTATTGACTTTCTCTCCGCGGAGTGGTATGCTGTAAGCACAAGGTCCGGACCTTTCCGGACGAAAAAACGAAAAAATATCAAGAAAGAAGGAAAGAATATGCGTAAACTGTTTGCTCTGCTTCTTGTTGTGGCCCTGATCTTCACTCTGGTGGCCTGCAGCAACGGAGAAAAGAAGCCCGAGAAGGAAGGCGGCCTGATCAAGGTCGGCGTCGTCAACAATCCTCCCTCCGAGTCCGGTTACCGCGAAGCCAACGTCAACGATTTCACCAAGGTCTTCACCGAAGCCAACGGCTACGACGCCAAGTTCTTCTACAGCCTCAAGAACGACGAGCAGCTGAGCTCCGCCCGCCAGTTCATCACCGACGGCGTGGATTACCTGCTGATCTCCGCTGCCGAGACCACCGGCTGGGACGCCGTCCTGAAGGACGCCAAGGACGCCGGCGTCAAGGTCTTCCTCTTTGACCGTATGATCGATTGCGACAAGGATCTGTTTGAGGCCGCCGTGGTTTCCAACATGGCCGCGGAGGGCGACACCGCCGTCCAGTGGCTGCTGGACCAGAAGCTCCCCGAGTACAACGTGATCCACATTCAGGGCGCCATGGGCAGCGACGCGCAGATCGGCCGTACCGGCGCGCTTGACGCCCAGTTCGCCGCCGGCACCATGAAGAAGGTCGTGCAGCAGACCGCCACCTGGGACGAGGCCGAGGCCAAGAAGATCGTGGAGTCCGTCATCAACTCCAAGGAGCCCTTCAACGTCATCTACGCGGAGAACGACGGCATGGCCAAGGGCGCTGTCGCCGCTCTGGACGAGGCCGGCATCACCCACGGCGTCGACAAGGACGTGGTGGTCATGGGCTTCGACTGCAACAAGTGGGCGCTCCGCGAGCTGCTGGCCGGCAACTGGAACTACGACGGCCAGTGCTCCCCCTTCCAGGCTCAGGTCATCAGCGACATGATCAAGAACCTGGAGGCCGGCAAGGCCATCGAGGGTCTGAACGACGCCAAGCAGATCATCTCCGTAGAGAAGGGCTTTGACGCCAAGACCATCACCCAGGCTGACATCGACACCTACGGTCTGGGCGAATAATCGCACAAACGAACCAGGATAACACGAAGCCATAGCAAGAGCGCGGTGTGGGATAGAGTGGTTAAATCCGCGATCCACATCGCGCTCTTTTTGATCCGAAATCAAAAGAACCGAAATCATATGTTCCTTCAGAAAACAAGAAAACAGGACAGGAGTTGAGCGGATGAAAGAGGACATTGTGTTGACAATGCGCGGAATCTGCAAGTTTTTCCCGAACGTAAAGGCTCTGGAAGACGTGGATTTCACCCTGCGCAAAGGAACGATCCATGCGCTGATGGGAGAAAACGGCGCCGGCAAATCCACCCTGATCAAGGTCCTGACCGGCGTTTATACCATGGATCGGGGCGAGATCCGGATCGACGGCGTGGAAGGCCCCATCATCATACGCTCTCCCCAGGAGGCCCAGAGCTACGGCATCAGCACCGTCTATCAGGAGATCACCCTCTGCCCGAACCTCACCGTGGCAGAAAACATGTTTATCGGCCGCGAGGCCAAGCGCCGCGTGGACTGGAAGCAGATGGAAAAGCGCGCCGGCGAGCTGCTGGATTCGCTGGGAATCCCCGCCAGACCCAGGCAGCAGCTGGGGAGCTGCTCTCTGGCCGTGCAGCAGATGGTTGCCATCGCCCGGGCGGTGGACACCGACTGCAAGGTGCTGATCCTGGACGAGCCCACCTCCTCTCTGGACGAGAAGGAAGTGGAGATGCTTTTCAGTCTGATGCGCAAGCTGAAGGCCAGCGGCGTCGGCATCATCTTCGTGACCCACTTCCTGGAACAGGTCTACGCCGTCAGCGATCAGATCACCGTTCTGCGAAACGGCAGGCTGGTGGGCGAATACGAGATTCAGGATCTGCCCCAGGTGAAGCTGGTGGAGACCATGATCGGCAAGGACCTAGAGGACCTTTCCTCCATCAAAAATCAGAAGACCGCCGCAGACGGCGAGATCTTTTACGAGGCCGAGGGGCTTTCCAGCTCCGAGAGCCGCCCCTTTGACTTCCGCATCGCCAAGGGCGAGGTCAACGGCTTCACCGGACTGCTGGGCTCCGGCCGCAGCGAGAGCGTCCGGGCCATCTTCGGCGCCGATCCGGTCACCGGCGGCACCGTGAAAATCAACGGAAAGAAAACAAAAATCGCAAAGCCTCTGGACGCCATGAAGCACGGGATCGGCTATCTGCCCGAGGGCCGCCGGCGGGACGGCATCATCGCCGATCTGTCCGTGCGGGAGAACATTATCCTGGCCCTGCAGGTAATCAAGGGAATGAACCACCCCATCTCCCGGGCCAAGGCGGAGGCCTTCGCGGACGAATACATCCAAGCGCTGTCCATCAAAACCTCGTCTCCGGACACGCCCATCAAGCTGCTCTCCGGCGGCAACCAGCAGAAGGTCATCCTGTCCCGCTGGCTGCTGACCCATCCCCAGTATCTGATTCTGGACGAGCCCACCCGGGGCATCGACGTGGGCACCAAGACCGAGATCCAGAAGCTGGTTTTGAAGCTGGCGGAGGACGGCATGAGCATCACCTTCATTTCCTCGGAGATCGAGGAAATGCTGCGGACCTGCTCGCGCCTGATCGTCATGCGCGACCGCAAAATCGTCGGCGAGCTGAAGGACGAGGAGCTGACCCAGGAGCGCGTGATGCGCACCATCGCGGGAGGAGGGAAATGAGATGAAAAAAGCAAAAACCTCCCTGTTCTTTGGAAAATACAGCCAGCTTCTGATCCCGCTGATCGCGATCCTGCTGCTGGTGATCTTCAACCTGTTCCGCGATCCCGGCTTTTTCTCTGTGGGCATCTCCGCAAACAACAAGGGCGACCCCGTGCTCCAGGGCAATCTGGTGTCCATCCTCAACGGCGCGTCTGAGCTGGTGATCCTCTCCATGGGCATGACCCTGGTGACCGCCGCCGCAGGAGGCCAGGACATCTCCGTCGGCGCTCTGGCGGCCATCGCGGGCAGCGTCTTCGTCAAGATCCTCAAGGGCGGCGCCGTGACGGGACCCACAGTTCTTCTCGCCTTCCTGGCCTGCTGCGCCGTGGCCATGCTTTTCGGGTCCTTTAACGGCTCTCTGGTCTCCTTTTTCCGCATCCAGCCCATGATCGCGACGCTGATCCTCTTTACCTGCGGACGCAGCATCGCCTACTGGATCAACGGCGGCGCCACGCCGACCGTGGAGAGTCCCATTCTCGACGCCATCGGCAGCTTCATTCCCGGGGTCCCCATCCCGACGCCCATCCTGATCGTGATCGCGATCGGGCTCCTGTTCGGGCTGCTCTTCCGCTTTACGACCCTGAGTCTGTACATCCAGACCGTGGGCATCAACCAGGGTGCGGCCCGGCTCAACGGCGTCAACACCGTGGGGATCAAGCTGCTCTCCTTCGTTATCCTGGGCGCCTGCTGCGCCGTGGCCGGCACCATCGGCGTGAGCCGCCTGGGCCTCATCAACCATGAAACCCTGCTGATCAACATCGAGATGGACGCCATCCTTGCCGTGGCCATCGGCGGCAACAGCCTGGGCGGCGGCAAGTTCAAGCTGCTGGGCTCCGTGCTGGGCGCCTACGCCATCCAGATGCTGACCATCACCCTCTACGCCATGAAGGTCCCCTCCACGGACGTAAAGGCCTACAAGGCCGTGGTCATCATCATTCTGGTGGCCATGGGCTCCCCCGTGGTGAAGGACAGCATGAGCCGCTTCTGGAAAAAGCTCAAAAGAAGCCGCCCCGCCGGGGAAAAGGAGGTGGCCTGAGTCATGAAACTGCGTTCCGATAAAGGCTCCCTCCGCCGCAGAGAACCCATCACGGATTCTCAGCTGCTTCTGCTGATCACCATCGGCATCTTCGTCGGCATGTACCTGTTGGCCGTTCTGATCTGGGGCGGCGGCTATCTGAAGCCCCAGATGCTTTTCGATATTCTCAATGACAACGCTTATCTGGTCATCATCTCCTGCGGTCTGACCATGGTGATGATCACCGGCAGCATCGACATCTCCGTAGGCGGTGTGACGGCCCTGGTCGCCATGGTGGGCGTCATGATCCTGAACGGCAATCTGGGCCTGTTCAACGGCATCATCGCCTCCCTGGGCCTCACGGAGAACTGGCGGATCGTCTTCGCCTTAGTGTCCTCCCTGCTGATCGGCCTGGCCTTCGGCGCGGTCCAGGGCTTCCTGATCGCCCATCTGGAGATCCAGCCCTTTATCATCACCCTGGCGGGCATGTTCTTCGCCCGGGGCATGATCACCATCATCAGCGTGGATCCCCAGAAGGCCCCCCAGAACCTGATGGACATTCTCCAGACCCGCATTGAGATCCCCTGGCTCGGCTCCGTCAACAACCGGGGCGTGCTGATTCCTGCCCGCATGGAGATCGGCGTGGTGATCGCCCTGGTGATCGTGGTCCTGGTCTTCATTTTGCTGCGCAGGCGCAAGCTGGGCCGCTGCTTCTACGCCGTGGGCGGCAATCAGCAGAGCGCCCTGATGCTGGGTGTGAACGTGCGCAGGACCCGCTTCATGGCCCATCTGCTCTCCGGCCTTCTGGCCGGCATCGCCGGCTTCGTCTTCATGATGCACACCGGCGCGGGCAACGCCACCAACGCCACCGCAGCGGAGATGAACGCCATCGCTTCCTCCATCATCGGCGGCACCCTCCTCACCGGCGGCGTCGGCAGTGTGGTGGGCACCTTCTTCGGCGTGCTGACGCTCAGCACCATCAAGTCAATCGTGACCACCTCCGGTCTTCGGGATCCCTGGTGGCAGAGCATCACCACCGGCGCGATGCTGTGTCTGTTCATCCTGCTGCAAAGCGTGGTGCTGATGCGGAAAAACAAAGCAAAGGACAGCAACAAGGAAAGGGGCAACAAGTAATATGAAACGTGAATTTTGGTTTGTAGTCGGAAGCCAGTTTCTGTATGGGCCGCAGGTGCTGGAGATCGTCGCGGGCCGGGCGAAGGAGATGGCGGAGGCGCTGTCCAAAGTCCTGCCCTATCCCCTGGTCTATAAAGTCACGGCCAAGACCAGCAAGGAGATCTGTGACGTGGTGAAGGAAGCCAACTTCCGGGACGAGTGCGCGGGCATCATCACCTGGTGCCACACCTTCTCCCCCAGCAAAATGTGGATCGACGGCATCCGCGAGCTGCGGAAGCCCTGGTGTCACTTTGCCACCCAGTATAATCAGGAGATCCCCAACGAGGAGATCGACATGGACTTCATGAACCTGAACCAGGCCGCGCACGGAGACCGGGAGCACGGCTTCCTCGGCGCCCGGCTCCGCAAGCCCCGCAAGATCATCGCCGGCTACTGGAAGGACGAGAAGGTCCATAAGCGGCTCTCCGACTGGATGCGGGCCGCCGTCGGCGCAGCGGTGTCCCGGGAGATGCGGGTCATGCGCTTCGGCGACAATATGCGCGACGTGGCCGTCACCGAGGGCGACAAGGTTGAGGCCCAGATCCAGCTGGGCTGGCAGGTGAACACCTGGGCGGTGGGCGACCTCGTCAAAGAGATGCACGCCGTCACCGAGGCCGAGATCGACGCCCTTGTGGCGGAGTATGAGGCGGCCTACGACGTGGCCACCGACAATACCGACGCCATCCGCTACCAGGCCCGGGAAGAGATCGCCATCAAAAGAATGATGGACCGGGAGGGCTGCAGGGCCTTCTCCAACACCTTCCAGGACCTCTACGGCATGGAGCAGCTGCCCGGCCTGGCCTCCCAGCATCTGATGGCCCTGGGCTACGGCTACGGCGGCGAGGGCGACTGGAAGGTCAGCGCCCTGACCGCCATCCTCAAGGCCATGGGCGAGAACGGCAACGGCGCCTCCGCCTTCATGGAGGACTACACCTATCACCTGGTGGAGGGACAGGAATACTCCCTCGGCGCCCACATGCTGGAGGTCTGCCCCTCCCTGGCGGCGGGCAGGCCCAGGATCGAGACCCACCACCTGGGCATCGGCATGAACGAAAAGGATCCCGCCCGTCTGGTCTTCGAGGGCAAGGCAGGTCCGGCCCTGGTCGCCTCCCTGATCGACATGGGCGGCAGACTGCGGCTGATCGTCCAGGACATCGAATGCGTCAAGCCCATTATGCCCATGCCCAATCTCCCGGTAGCCCGGGTCATGTGGCGGGCCATGCCGGATCTGACCACCGGCGTGGAGTGCTGGATCACCGCCGGCGGCGCCCACCACACGGTGCTGAGCTATGACGTCTCCGCCGAGATGCTTCGGGACTGGGCCCGGATGATGGATATTGAGTTCGTCCACATCGACAAGGATACCACCCCGGAGAAGCTGGAGGACGAGCTGCTGGTGAAGGATCTGGTTTGGAAGCTGAAGTGAGACAACCAGCAACAGGAGAGTGCGTATGATAGATCTGAAACAATGCACCGTCGGCATCGAGCTGGGTTCCACGAGAATCAAGGCCGTCATGATCGACAAAAACCACCTTCCCCTCGCCTCCGGCGACTTTGAATGGGAAAACCAGTACCTAAACGGCGTCTGGACCTATCCCATGGACCTGGTCCACCAGGGTGTGCAGGCCTGCTTCGCCAATCTCAAGGCCGACGTCAAGGCCAAATACGGCGTCGAGTTGACGACGGTCGGAGCCCTCGGCGTGTCCGCCATGATGCACGGCTATCTGCCCTTTGACCGGGACGGGAAGCAGCTCGCCGAATTCCGCACCTGGCGCAACACCATCACCGGCGAGGCCGCCGAACAGCTGACGGCCCTCTTCGGCTTCAACATTCCCCAGCGCTGGAGCATCGCCCATCTGTACCAGGCGATCCTCAAAGGCGAAGAGCATGTGAAGGATATTGCTTATTTGACCACCCTGGCGGGCTACATCCACTGGCGGCTCACCGGCGAGAAGCTCATGGGCGTGGGAGAGGCCTCGGGCATGTTCCCGATCGACAGCGAAACGCTGGACTACCACGAGGGCATGGTGCAGAAATTCCGCTCGCTCACCGGCGTTGATCTCCGCGCCATCCTGCCGAAGGTCCTGCCCGCCGGCGTACAGGCCGGGACCCTCACCGAGGAAGGCGCGCGCCTCCTCGATCCCACCGGGGTCCTGAAGCCCGGCATCCCCCTGGCCCCCTGCGAGGGCGACGCGGGCACCGGCATGGCCGCCACGAATTCCGTACGGGTGCGGACCGGCAACGTCAGCGCGGGCACCTCGGACTTCGCGATGCTCGTCACGGACAAGCCCCTCGGCGTCCACCGGGAGATCGACATGGTGACCACGCCCGACGGCCTGCCGGTCGCCATGGTCCACTGCAACAACTGCAGCTCCGACATCAACGCCTGGGTCAATCTCTTTGCGGAGTTCTGCGAAATGATGGACATCCGGGCGAACAAGGGCGAGCTTTTCACCCGGCTTTTCCGAAAGGCCCTGGAGGGCGCGCCGGACTGCGGCGGCCTGCTGTCCTACAACTACTATTCCGGCGAGGGGGTAACGCATCTGGACGAGGGCCGTCCGGTCTTCGCCCGCCTGCCCGACGCCGACTTTACCCTGGCAAACTTCATGCGGACCCACCTGCTCTCCGCCCTGGCGACTCTGAAGATCGGCATGGACATTCTGACCCGGAGCGAGGGCGTGGAGATCGACAGGCTCTGCGGCCACGGCGGCTTCTTCAAGACGCCGGAGGTGGGCCAGCGGATGCTCTCCGCCGCGGTGGGCGCGCCGGTCTCCGTCATGGAGACGGCGGGAGAGGGCGGCCCCTACGGCATGGCCCTGCTGGCGGCCTATATGCTTTGGCGGGACGCGGGAGAGCGTCTGCCGGATTACCTGGACCACAAGGTCTTCGCCGGCGTGAGCTCCGTCTCCATCATGGCGGACGAGCGGGACAGGGCGGGCTTCAACGCCTTCCTGGCCCGTTACCGGAGGGCGCTTCCCCTGGAAAAGACCGCCGTTGCGGTGCTGTAATACAGAACAAGAAGAAGACCGGGACGGCGGGAAACCCCGCCGTCCCGGTCTTCTTGTTCTGTCAGGCAGAATGGAATTTCCGCCGATCGCCCATCAGAGAAAGCTCATCAGCCGGGCGGCGGCCTCCGCGGTGTCCTCCGGACTGCCAAAGCAGGAGAAGCGGAACCAGCCCTCCCCGCAGGCGCCGAAGCCCGCGCCGGGAGTACCGACGATTCCGGCCTTCTCCATCATCTGGTCGAAAAACCTCCAGCTGTCCGGATCCCCCGGGCAGCGGAACCAGATATAGGGCGCGTTTTCCCCGCCGAAGTAGCGGACGCCGCGGCTGTCCAGAACGCTCGTCAGGACCCGCGCGTTCTCCCGGTAGACCTCCAGATTGGCCCTGCTCTGGCGCAGGCCCTCCTCGCTGAGGGCCGCCTCCCCCGCCCGCTGCAGCAGATAGGAGACGCCGTTGGTGCAGGTGGTCCGGTTGCGGACCCAAAGGCTCTGCAGAGACTTGCCCTCCCGAACCAGGGCCTTGGGCACCACGGTATAGCCCAGACGGGTGCCGGTGAAGCCGGCGGACTTGGACAGGGAAAACAGCTCGATGGCGCAGCGCTTCGCGCCCTGCAGCTCATAGATGCTGTGCGGCACGTCGGCCTGGGTGATGAAGGCCTCATAGGCCGCGTCAAAGATGAGCACCGCCCCGTGCGCGTTGGCCCAGTCCACCCAGAGCTGGAGCCGGGACGCGGGATAGGCCGCGCCGGTGGGGTTGTTGGGCGAGCAGAGATAAACCAGCTCTGCCCTCAGCTCCGGTCCGGGCAGGGGCAGAAAGCCGTTCTCCTCCGTGCCGGGGATCGGGATGATCTCCCGGCCCGCCATCAAATTGGTGTCCACATAGGCGGGATAGGCGGGTTCCACCACGCCGACCCGGTTTTCCCGGGCGAAGAGGCCGCCGATGGCGCCCAGGTCGTCGCCGATGCCGTAGCTTATGAAGATCTCCTCCGGATCCAGCTCGACCCCGCGGCGGGCGTAGTTGGCCGCCGCGGCCCGCTTCATGAAGTCCTTGCCCAGCTCCGGCATATAGCCGTGGAAGCTCTCCTTGCGGGCCTGCTCCTCCACGGCCCGGTGCAGGGCCTCGACGACCACCGGGGCCAGGGGCAGGGTCACGTCGCCGATCCCCAGCCGCAGCAGCCGCCGCTCCGGGTGGGCGGCCTCGAAGGCCGCCGCCCGCTGCTTCGTCTCATAAAACAGAAAGCTCTCCGTTAAACGTGAATAATATGGATTGATGTGGGTCATAGCTCGATTTCTCCTTCATAGACCGTCTCCGCGGGGCCCTCCATTCGGACGCGGCCCGCCGCGTCCACGGTGATCCGGAGCAGCCCTCCGTCCAGGCGGACCTCCACGGGCTGCCCCGCGGCACAGAGCCCCCGGCGCACCGCGGCCGCGGCCGCGGCGCAGGCGCCGGTCCCGCAGGCCAGGGTCACGCCGCTGCCTCGCTCCCAGACCCGCATCCGCAGGCGGTTCGGGCCGCAGGGGGAGACGAATTCCACGTTGATTCCGCCCGGAACGGATGCGGATCGCCGGGGGCCCTCCGTCTCCAGGGGCGCGCCCTCCGCATCGGGCACGAAGACCACCAGATGGGGATTGCCGATCTCCACCAGGTCCCCGTCCGCGCCGGGTGTGACAACGGCGGCGCCCATGTCCACCTCGGCGGAGACCGCCCTGCCGTTTTCCACGCGGAGCTTCAGCCGACGCAGGCCGGAGCCCGTGGCGATCAAGAGCTCGGTTTTCTGGGTATAGCCCTTGTCATAGACATATTTTCCGACGCAGCGGATCCCGTTGCCGCACATGCGCGCCTCGCTGCCGTCCGCGTTGAAGATCCGCATGGAAAAATCCGCCCGGTCGGAGGGGGCGATGAAGATGAGACCGTCGGCGCCGGGGCCGAAGTGACGGTCCGAGAGACGGCGGCTCAGCGCCGGGGCGTTGGCCGGGGCCTCGCCGTAGAAATAGAGATAATCGTTGCCCAGACCCTGCATTTTCGTGAAGCGCATAGCAATCCTCCCGATCAGCTTCTTGCGGCTGTTCCCTTCCATTGGCGCACGCTGCGCGCCGTTACAGGCTCCTGTGCCGCAGAGCCGCCTTCAAAAAACCGGGAAACAGCGGATGGGGCCGGTTCGGCCTGGATTTGAACTCCGGGTGGTACTGGAGAAGGGATGCTCCGTCAGCTCCACGGCCGCGATCTGCATGCCCAGGCAGAGGCCCGGGGAGGCCGCCGTGATGCCCTTGCCCAGGCCGGAGACCACGCCGCCGGTCAGGAAAATGTATTTGGCACAGCTGATCTCTTCCTTCTCAAATAAAAAAAGGCAATGAGGACGCTGAGACGGTTGTCCCAAAGACTTCGCTGCCTTTACGCCGGTTATTATACGGGATGAATAAATATTTGTCAATCCCTTTCTTTTTGTTTCCTGTATGCAGGTCTTTTTTGGTCTTCTGATTGCAGGATTTCGGCAAGATTGCGCTTTGACGCTTGCACCGTGCCGCGGCGCATGGTATAATAATAGAAACTGCTTTTTCCGGGAGGCGCATGCTATGGATTATCGCTCTTTGCTGGATCGGCTGATGGACGGCCGGTTCCGGAAACTCCGCCTGTCTCAGAAGTCCCTCCGGGCGCTGCTGAAGAGCACCGACTTTCTGGCGGGTCTGCCTGCTTCCCTGGGCGCCAGACGCATCTGCTGCGGGGAGGTGCTGAGCTGGTGTCAGCCGGTGATGGACGCCCTCTGTCCCGCGCCGGACTGCGGCTGGCTGCGGGAGAGCTACGACGAGCTGGCCCACCGTCTCTTCCCGGACCCAAGCCGGGGCGGACTGATGGGCCCCGCGGCCCAGGCCCTGGAGTTCTTCCTGACCGTCCTGGACTTTTTCCTGGAGACGGAGCCGGGGCGCTGCCCCGGCGACCCCCTGAGCGACATCCCGCTTCTGTCCGAGGCCGAGCAGGCCGGCAGCTTGATCCGGGAGGAATACCCGCTCTTCTGCAGAGCCGTCAAGGAATCCCGTTTTGTGACCCTGATGCGGCTGGGTCGGGAGACCATGCCCTTCGACCCCGCCTCCCATCCCATCGGCGTCCACTATCTGGCGCTGCACATCGCCCGGCAGGCCAGGCAGGCGGGGCTGCCCGTGGACATTCCCCTGGTCAGCGCCGCCTCCCTGACCCACGACATCGGCAAGTTCGGCTGCCGCGGCAGAGACGCGGGCCGGATCCCCTATCTGCACTATTACTTTACGGACAAATGGCTGTCGGAGCAGGGTCTGCCCACCATCGCCCATATCGCGGCCAATCACTCCACCTGGGATCTGGAATTCGAAAATCTGAGCCTGGAATCTCTGATTTTGATCTACGCGGACTTCCGGGTCCGGGGCACCCGGGAGAACGGACGGGAGCTCGTGCGGATCTACGATCTGACTGAGAGCTACGACCTGATCTTCTCCAAGCTCTACAATATGACGGAGGAAAAAGCCCGGCGCTACAAGACCGTCTACACCAAGCTCCAGGACTTCGAGCGTCTGTTGACCCACGCCGGCGTCCGCACCGGACTGACGGAGGACGGACTGAATCCACCGTCCCGGCCCAGCGCGGCTCTGCTCTCCCATCAGGAGAGCCTGGAGGCCCTGTGTGAGCTGACCCTGGAGAACAACATCCGTCTGATGTACGCCATGACCCGGGACGTGAGCTTCGGACAGCTGCTGGACCGGGCCCGCAGCGAGAAAAACCTCCATCGCATCCGGACCTATCTGCAGATATTCGAGGAGTTCAGCACCTATATGACCGGGGCCAACAAACGGCGGACCCTGGGGCTGCTCTACGAGCTGCTGACCCATCACCAGGGCGACGTGCGCCGCCGCAGCGCCCGGATCATGGGACAGATCCTGGCCAACAGCGGTCCCCGTTACCGGAAGGAGGTCCCTGCCTCGGCGCCCCGCAAGGCCGTCGCCCCGGCCACGGCGGAATTCCTCAGCGAATCCGTCGAGCTCTGGGAGCACTACACCGATATCTGCCTGCACCCGGATTATAAGATCGCCGCCAAGCACGCCGCCCGGATCTCCAACTCCCTGAAGATCATCGGGAAGGCCCTCTTTGAGAGCTGCGTGCCGGAGGAGGTCCCGCTCTATCTGGACTCCCTGCTCCGGCGGCTGGAGACAGAGGACGGGGAGGCCCTCTTTGTTCTGATCGACAGTCTCTACTATCTGCCCCTGGACCGGCTGCCCCAGGCCCGGCTGGAGGCGCTGACCGACACCCTGCTGGATCAGTTCTCCGGCGCGGAGGAGCCCCTGCGGGTGGTGATCCTCCGACGTCTGGAGGGACTCCGGCCCATGCTGGACCCGTCGAAGCAGGCGGAGGTCCTGGCCCGGCTGGACAGCCTGCTGCCGGCGGAGCCCGGCGCCGCCGAGCGCTATCTGCTCTCCCATCTGCGGGCAGAGCCCCTGCCGGAGCTGCAGATCTCCGAGCTCTATCTGCGAAATCTGAAAACCGCGGTCCACTGGATCGTAAAGCTCACCCAGGTGGACGCTTTGACCGAGAACGCCCTGTCGCACCCGGAGAACGTGTTCCACACCGCCATGCATCTGTCCAATCTGCTATCGGTCAGCGAGCATCTGCCGGTCCGGGAACGGGCCGGACGCTCCCTGCTGCGGCTGGTGGATCTTCTGCCCCTGGACCAGCAAAACGAGATCATCGTGGATCTGCTCCGGGAGCTGGAAACGGGGCAGGACGAGATCTCCGTCTTCATCCCGGATTACCTGGGCAAAATGATCGCGAAGCTTCCGGACAAGGAGCTCTCGGAGTGCCTGGACTATCTGCGGGATCTGATCCGGGCCTCCACCGTGCGCACGGCCACCGCCAGCCTGCTGACTCTGAGCCAGGTGCTGCCGGAGCTGCCGGAGCACGAAAGCAGCCGGGCCGATGAGATCCTCGGGATCCTGCTGGCCGGCGTCTCCCACTACAACGACACCATCCACGGGACCGCTCTCACCGTGCTCTGCGAGCGGGTGCTGGCCGCCCCCGGCCTCTCCGACCGGCGGCGTCAGGACTTCTGTGTCCGGGCGGGCAAAAAGCTGCTCTGTCTGCTCACCGAGCAGCGCCAGGGCGAGTACACCCGCTTCACCCAGACGGCGGTTCTCAATCATCTGTACCGCTTCCTGGTCCGCTGCCGGGTCCTGGAGCTGCCCTTCCCCTATCCCGAGGACAAGCCTGTGGCCTTCTTCCCGGGGACCTTCGATCCCTTCACCTCCGGCCACAAGCGGATCGTGGCGGAGCTGTGCCGGCAGGGCTTTGAGGTCTATCTGGCCATTGACGAGTTTTCCTGGTCCAAGCAGCCCGTGGCCAAGCTCATGCGGCGGCAGATCGCCTCCATGAGCGTAGCGGACCTGCCGGGGGTCTTCCTCTTCCCGGACGAGATCCCCATCAACATTGCCTATCCCCAGGAGCTGAAAAAGCTGTCTCAGCTCTTCGAAGGCCGCTCCCTCTATCTGGTGACGGGCAGCGACGTCATCGCCAACGCCTCCGCCTACCGCAGACAGGAGCCCGGCAGCGCAGGAGACTACAACCACATCGTCTTTCTGCGGGACGGGGCGGACCCCAGCCTCATCGACGAGCGCATCCGGGGCCATCGGGTGATCCTGAGCCTGCCGGAGTTCTATGAAAGCGTGTCCTCCACCCGCATCCGGGAGTATGTGGACCAGAATATGGACATCTCCATGCTGGTGGACCCCATGGTCCAGAGCTATATCTTTGAGCACAATCTCTATCTCCGGGCGCAGCAGTTCAAGCAGACCCTGAAGGCCAAGGATTTCCGTCTGGAATTCCACCCCGGGGAGGAACGCTACGGCGCCCGTCTGCTGGGGCATTCCGACAGCAGGACGCTGGCAGGCGTGGAGGGCGAAACGGTGCGCAGCGACTGCTTCTACGCCCTGACCGGCTCCGCCGAAGCTGCGGAGTTTCTGCGGACCAGGACCTCGGGCCGGGTGCTGCTGATTAACGCGATCCAGGCCGGCCAGCCAAGCCAGGTCCAGCTGCTGGTGAACGAGCTGCTGGTCCGCTGCCTCCGCTTCGACCACACCTACGCCCTCTGCCGCCAGGACCTGCACAGGAGCCTGCCGGAGCTGCTGCCTCAGTTCGGCTTCCTGCCCGTGGCCGGCGCGCCGGGGCTCTGGTACGTGGACATGCGGACCCCCGTGGTCCTGGTGCAGGACGTGCTGCGTCTGTTCAAGGAGCCCCACCGCAGCGACCCCGCCATACGGGAGGTCGTCGCGGAATGCCGCAGAAGGCTGCGCCGCAGCCTGACCGCCCTCTATCCGGGCAAGCTGCTTCTGACCTTCGACGCCTTGCTGCTGGATCAGGTCATCACGGATCTGGTGCGGAGCGCCAACGGAGTGGCCGGGCTGGCCGCCGGGGAGCGCAGCCTAGGCCCCTATATGTGCGTGCCTTACGGCAACATCCTCTCCGGGGAGATCGTGCCCAATACCGTCACCAAGAGCCTGCACCTGGACAAGGCCCTGGAGGAGGATTCCCTGAACTACCGGATCCGCCCGATGCCGGGCTATTCGGATCTGGAGATCCAGGTCCGGACTCTGGCTGCCTTCCACCGGCCTGTGATCCTGACGGACGATCTGCTGCACAACGGCCACCGTCTGCGCCGGCTCCGGGAGGTCTTCACCCAGGAGGACCTGGATATTCACGAGGTCATCGTGGGCATCCTCTCTGGCACCGGTCGGGATCTGATGGCCCAGCAGGGCTGCCGGGTGGACGCGGTCTACCACATTCCGAACCTGCTGCACTGGTTCAACGAGAGCCTGCTCTATCCCTTCATCGGCGGAGACAGCGTGGACGGCGCGCCTCTGGGCGAGGGTCCCCTGCAGACCGCCAACCTGATCCTGCCCTACTACTACCCCACCCACCTGCGGGACGTGGGCGAGGAAAAGATCGCGGCCCTCTCCCTTTGCGCCCTGGAAAACGCCCGGGAGATTCTGTCCGCCATGGAGAGCCGGCACCAGGCCTGCTTCGGCACGCCTCTGTCCATCCGCCGTCTGGCGGAGGCCTTCCTGGTGCCCCGGGCCCCCTACCGAAGCAGCGACCTCCGCTACCGGCCGGATTCCCTTCCCTCCTCCTATGTCCATGACGATATCGCCCTCTTCCGCCGCCTGCGGCCGGAGGACGGCGCGTTCTCCGGCGGCGCGGCCGTCGGGATCATCCCCTGAGAAAGAGGTCTCCTATGTCAGAATTCTATCAATATCAAGGGCTCTGCCTCTGCCCGAGGGGCGGGCAGCTGCCCGAAGGCGCAAGGGCGGTCTCCACGCCCTTCGCGCCGCTGCTCTATCTGGTGGACCGCGATCCCCGCACCCACGGAGCGCTTCGCCCCATCATGGGGCCGGAGCAGCTGGACGCGCCGGAGGACTGGCGCTGTCTGCTGCCCCGGAGGGGCAGCGCCACGATCCCCGAAAGCTATCTGCTGAATACGGCCTTTCCCCGGGCTCTGGAGCTGGCGCCGGCGCTGTTGTCCCCGAAGAAGACCGGCCTGCGGCTGAGCCTGGTGGGCCTGGGGGACGTGGGCGGCCAGCTGTTGACAGCCCTGAAGCTCCTGGGCGGCGAGATCGCGGAGATCGGGATCTATGATCCCAACGAGGCTCTGATCGACCGCTACCTGCTGGAGCTGAACCAGATTTTGGACCGGGAGGAGCCCCGGATCGTCCGGCGGGCGCCGGATCAGCTGTTCGACTGCGATCTCTTCCTCTTCACCGCCTCCCGGGGCGTGCCGCCCGTCGGCGCGGCCGGGGACGTGCGGATGCTGCAGTTCGAGAAGAACCGGGAAATGCTGCGAGCCTATGCCGGGCAGGCCAGGGACGCGGGCTTCCGGGGCCTCTTCTGCCAGATCTCGGACCCGGTGGACCTGCTGGCCCGGTCGGTCTTCCTGCAGTCCAACCGGAACGAGGCGGGAGAACTGGATTTCCGGGGCCTGCTGCCGGAGCAGATCGTGGGCTTCGGCCTGGGAGTCATGAGGGCACGCGCCGATTTCATGGTCCGGCGTATGGGCGCAAGCTGTCCGGCGCTGCGGGTCTACGGTCCCCACGGGGCCGGGCTGGTGGTCGCCAACGACCCGGTCGAATACGACGAGACCCTGTCTCTGGAGCTGACCCGTCAGACGGTCGGCGCCAATCTGGAGGTCCGGGCCCTGGGCTTCAAGCCCTACATCGCTCCGGCCATTTCCTCTGCCTGTATTTCGATCCTGCAGCTGATCCGAGGCGAGCTCTTCCACGGGGCAATCCCCATGGGCGGCGCGTATTTCGGCTGCTGTGCCAGACGGGTCGGCGGCTTCGCTCCCCGCGCGGAGTTTCTGCACCCCGATCTCACCGCCCGGATCGAAGCCGCCTGGAAGGCCCTGCGGGAGGAGGATGCCGCATGTCTGGCCTGACGGTCTATTGCTGCGGCCCGATCCCGCGGCTGCGGCGGCTGCTGGCGTCCTTGCCCTGTGTGGAGCGGCTGACGGACTGGCGGGAGCTTGCGAGCGCCCCCGCCGCTGAACGCTGTCTCTTCGCCCTGGGGATCGACGAGCTGGGCCCGGTCCCGGAGAGCACGGAGCTGCTGCGGCTGATCCGGAGCGACTCCTCACGCTTCTCGTCCTCTGTCGCGGGCCTGGCCGTGGAGGGCACCGGGGAGCTGGACACCAAGGCTCTGGCCAGGCGGCTGGTCTTCCAGCTGTCTCTGGCAGGCTGTTCCTTCCCGGAGCGGCCTCTGGCGGAGGGCACCGGCTCCCTGCACAACTGGACCGTGCTGCAGCGCCGCCTGGGACTGGATTCCCGGGAGGCGGCCTGGGCCGCGGCTCTGGAGGGGCTCTGCCGCCGGGTGCTGGACTTCACGACCCAGCGCTATGAGCGGCCCCGGGTGCTGATGCTCCACGCCTCTGACCACGCCACCTCCAACACCCTGGCCCTGGGCGAACGGATCTCCGACCAGCTGGGAGAGGCGTTTTCCGTCCGGATCATGTCCCTGCGCAACGGCACCATCGAGGACTGCCGGGGCTGCTCCTACAAGGTCTGCACCCACTTTGCCAGCAAAGGCGCCTGCTTCTACGGCGGCTCCATCGCCACCGAGGTGATCCCCGCGGTGCTTGCCAGCGACATTCTGCTGCTGCTCCTGCCCAACTACAACGACGCGGTAGGGGCCAACATCATGGCCTTTATCAACCGCATGACCTCTCTCCACGTCAGCGGCGCCCTCAGCGGCAAGACCCTGTTCGCCGTGGTGGTGTCGGGCTATTCCGGGGGCGATCTGGTGGCGGAGCAGGCCATGGGCGCCCTGTGCCTGAACAAATCCTTCCTCCTGCCGCCCCGCTTCTGCCTGCTGGAGACCGCCAACGACCCCGGAGAGGTCCTGCGGCTGCCGGGCGTCGCGGAACGGGTGTCTGCCTTCGCCGCCCGGATTCGCCAGTGCGCAAAGAAGAGTCTCAACTGATCGGTTGAGGCTCTTCTTTTGCATATTCCTTGTTATGATCGTTCTGTTCGCCAGGCTTGATCCTTATTTGCGGACATCCGTGAATCCGGCTTCCGCCAGGGCCTGCTCCAGCGCGTCCACCGCGTTTTTGGTCGCGTCGTCCTCCACAGCAAGGACGATCCTCGTATCACGCGGGAGCTCGTTCAACGCAATCAGAAGATCCTCCAGCGTGTGCTCCGTGTTTCCGTAGCTGACATTCTGATAGTTGTACTCCCGACCCTGGATCCGGATCTCCACCGTGTCCGCCCGGATTTCGACCTCCGTGGAGCTTTGCTCTTGATCCGGCGCGACGGTCGTTACCACCGCCGATTCTGCTTTTCCGTTCGCCTCGCTGGGCGTCCCGAGCCCATCGCCGGACCCGAAGCCCAGCTTGCCGGTCCCGAAGAGCAGCGCCAATGCCGCTATGGCGGCCACGCCGGTGACCGCAGCGCCTTTTTTCACATTCTTATTGTTCATAGTATCCCTCACTTTGATGTATTGATTGCGGTCAGGTAGACGTTTTTCCTGACCGTCCGCACGTCCCGAAATGCTTTCATGATTTCCCGATACAGCCGATGGGTGCCGATCACATTTCCGTTGTATGTAAAGGTGACGATCAAGACCTCGTCCTCGGCATAGCCGGCCTCTGCGAAAATCCTGAGAATTCCTTTGGTAAGATCCTCTCCCGGGAGGATCACGCCGACCCGCTCTTCCTCTCCGTCAGCCGATCGTTTTCGCGTCGCGCTGAGCCTCCAGGCGTCGTTGTCGTCTTCCTTCTGGAGATTGAAGGAGAGCATGCTGCCGTTATCAAAGGCGATCAGCGCCTGCTGGTTCCGCGCCGCGTTCTCATCCAGCGCGCGCAGACGCTCCCATTCCGCACCGAGTCTGGCTTCCTCCGCGTCAAGGGCATCCAGCTTGTCCTCATACGCCATGCGCGCCTGCTCCGCCCGCTCCTCCGATTCCTTGACATTGAAGACGCTGTAAAGAATGAAGAAGAACAGGATGATGAGAATGATGTCGAGGAGGGGCGTAAAATCCAGGATGACATCCTTTTTTCTCATGGCTTTACCTTTTCTCGGAGATCCTGATGGAGTCGATGCGCACGGCTTTGTTGTTGATCAACTCCGAGACTTTTTCGATATTGTCTTCCGCGTGTTTAGAGACCACGGCGTTGACCAATTTGAAAATGATCGCGAACACAATGCCCCAGGCCGTGGAGGTCAGCGCGTCGAAAAAGCTGTTTCTCGCGTTCAGGATCGCATTTTCATCCATAAAATTCAATTCCAGCAAGGATTTCACCGTGCCGAACATACCCAGCAGCGGAAAGATCGTAATCAGTGTGACAAAGAGCGAGTAGGAGATCGTCAGCATCTTGTAGATGTGGTTGGAATAGAAGTTTTCGCTCTTCCAGAGATCAAAGCTCCTGTCGATCCGTTTGTTTGAGATATGGATCAGCAGCAGGCAGGTCAGAGCCAGAAGCATACAAAAAAAGATATACCAGTCCTCTCCGATGCTTGCCAGCATTTTCTCAAAATAATTCATAGCATCTCCTCCCTGATATATGTTGTAATTATACCATAGCTCTGTATAGAATACAAGCCAGTGCCCTGAGAAAAAGTCGGAAATTGGCGAAAAAAGAGACGTCCCGAAAGGAACAATGTCATTCAGAACGACATTGCCTGACAGAACGTCTCTTTATGCGCTGTTTGATACCATTCTCTGATAAAACGCTTCAAGAAGATTTGCGAGGCAGATTTGTGCCAGACGAGGCGGAGGACGCAGGCGGGCTTGACGCCCGGCAAGGCAGGCAACGAAGGATCGCGCAAATCTGTCCGCAAAGAGATTGCATGGTTTTTATCTGAGAATCCTATGATTATGCGGGCTCGCAGCCCTTGTATTCCACACAGAGCATGGTCAGATCATCGTACTGCGGGGTCTCGCCGGCAAAGCTGTCGATCTGCGCCCGCATGTTCCGAAGGAAGCGCTGCAGATCGAGCTCCTCCGTATCGCCCTGCTCCCTTGCCTCCCGCCTGCTGGACTCCAGGGCCTTCAGCATCCGCTCATTGCCGAAGAGCTCCTCCCGGCTGTTGTTGGCCTCCGGAACGCCGTCCGTGTACAGGAACAGCAGATCGCCCGGGTCCATATGCCACCGCACGTTGCGGTAGCGGGAGCTCTCCAGAACGCCCATGGCCAGGCCATGGGGGTCCTTTTCCAGAACGAAGCCCTGTTCCCTTCGGAAGAAGACCGGATACTCGTGACCGGCGCAGGCGGAGATCAGCTCCCCGGTGGAGATCGTCAGGACCCCCAGCCAGACCGTCACGAACATATCGTCCTTGTTGCCCTCACAGAGCCGTCCGTTCACCTCTTGCAGGATCTCCGCCGGGCTGTTGTAGAGGCCGGAGAGGGCCACATTCTTGATGAGGGTCTTGGAAATCACCATGAACAGAGCGGCCGGGACGCCCTTGCCGGAGACGTCCGCGATTACCAGGGCCAGGTGGTCCTCGTCGATCAGGAAGAAATCGTAGAAGTCCCCTCCCACCTCCTTGGCGGGATCCATGACCGCGAAGAGCTCGAATTCCTTCCGCTCCGGGAAGGCCGGGAAAGTGGTGGGCAGCATGTTCAGCTGGATGTCGGCGGCCACAGAGAGCTCCGTGGCCATTCTCTGCTTCTCAGAGGTGATGCTGACGATCTCCCGGACATAACCCCGCATCTTCTCTGACATATTGGCGAAGGCCCGGGCCAGCACCTCGATCTCGTCGCCGGTGAGCAGCACATCCTCCACCTGGAAGCTCATATTGTCGCCCTTCATCTCCGAGATTCGCAGGGTCATCTTCTTGATGGGATCCACCAGGCGCTTGGAGAAGACCAGAGACAGGATGCCCGCCAGAACCAGCATCAGCACAGCGATGACCATGGTGGTGATGATCGTGCTGCCCTCGTTGCTGCGGAGCTCGGTGACAGACTCCTCCATGACGGCGTCCGTCTTCTCCGCCAGCAGATAGGCCGTGGCGTTCAGATTCTCCTGGGAAATGCAGAGCAGCTGGGTCCAGCCCAGCGTCGAAATGGGGGCGTAGGCCACGTAGGTCTTCTCCCCGTCCACCTCCAGGAG
>JAFYAB010000075.1 GCA_017540945.1 Oscillospiraceae bacterium
CACCGCCTCAAAGAAGGCGAAAACGGAGCACTTCGTATCGGAGCTGCCCCGGCCCCAGACCTTGCCGTCCTCGATGTCGCCGGAAAAGGGCCCGTGGGTCCAGTCTCCCTCGGCGGGGACCACGTCCTGGTGGCTCATGAGGACGATGGGCTTTTCGCTGCTGGCGCCCTTCCAACGGAAAAGCAGATTGCCGTTCAGCTCGGTCTTTTCCAGATGCTGATGCACCAGGGGAAAGAGCTCCGCCAGCACCCGGTGGAAGCCCAGGAATTTCTCCCGCTGATCCGCTCCGGCCACGGAGACGGTCTCATATTGTACCATGCGGGAAAGGGCCTTGGCGCAGCGCTCCGCCCGTTCCGGGTCCGGCGCGGGCCGATAGGTCGAAACCTGGCGGCCCGTCAGCAGAGTCCGGAGGCCGGCAATCAGCAGCAGAAGGACCAGCAGACCCAGCAGGCCCGGGAGGACCCAAACGATCCACATCATTTCTGAGTTCCTCCCGCCTTTTTGTATTTCAGCCAGGCCAGGCCGATGGCCAGGGCGCCGCTGGGCAGGATCATAAAGCTGGTGGAGGAGATCAGGCCCGGGACCAGGATGAAGAGCAGGCTCATCACCAGCAGGGGCAGGGCCGCGATGTCCAGATTCCGGCGGAAATACTTGTAGGCCATGGCCCCGAAGAGGGCGGGCACCACGTTGTCGAAGGCCGGCGCCAGGGCCGGAGATTGGAGCAGGGGCTGCAGGGGGATCAGAAGGGCCACGCCCAGGGCAAGGACCAGGATGGTCACCAGGGAGGAGGTGGCGATGGAGAGGGTGGAGATGATCTCGTTCTCCGGGGTGCCCGCCTTGACGCCCACGATGTCCCGGGCGTTGACGGCGCAGGGGATCTTCATGTTGATCAGGTTGCCGGTGATGAAGGCCAGATAGCCGCCGCCGGCCCCCAGCATGGGGGTATAGACCAGCCACTCGGCGATACAGCTGACGAACCAGACCAGGCCGATGGCCAGGAAGCCGCTGCCCGTGGCCTTCAGATCCGGGGAAGTGCCCAGATAACCGCCGATCACAAAGGGCACGCCCAGCAGCAGCACCAGGGTGATGACGCTGGCGATGCGGCCAAAGAGATGGGTACCCCTGTTGTAGGCCGCAAAGATCGCCTGTTTTTCACTGTCCATGGCCGGGGCGCTTTCCGGGGCGAGGACGGTTTTTTCTTCGTTCATGCGGGTCGCCTCCTTTCTCAAAGCCCGCCCAGCAGCACGGCGCAGGCCATGGCCAGCAGCATGCTGCCCGCGATGGAGAAGCTCTCCACCCAGGCTTGTTTCTTCTTTTCCGCCAGCCAGCAGAAGCCCGCCATGGCCAGGCTGGCCGCCAGGGCCACCGCCAGGGGCAGCCAGGAGCCGGAGAAGCGGAAGCGGCCGTTTCCGGAGACGAAGCCGCCGATGTAGCTGCCCAGGTAGGCGCAGATCAGGCCGATGAACATGGCGGTCATGGCCCTGTCGCCGAAGCCAACGGCCCCGGCGCCCTTGCTGCCGCCGCCGCTGCCCAGACGCTTGAGATAGCGCTTGTTGAAGAGGGTGGAGAAGACCATGCCCCACATGATGCACAGGCTCATCAGCAGGCAGATGGTGACGAAGCCCTTGGCCGTCATGGCGGAGGCGGAGAGGCTGCCCAGGCCTGCCTGCTCCGCGGCGGCGGTGGCCACCTGGGTCTCATAGTGCAGGGCGCCGATGACGGACAGCCGCAGCCAGGGCCAGGGGGTGCCCAGGCTTCCCGACAGGGCGATGACGCCCAGCAGGATGCCCACGCTGGGCAGCAGGGTGAAGGTGGCGCTGGCGGCGATGACCCGCTTCATCTTCGTCACGTCAATGCCCATGGCCTTGCCCGCCCGGTAGGCCCGGATCAGGAAGAAGAGGCTGACCAGCGCGATGAAGAGGATGATCGCTCCGCAGACAATGTAGAGAAAGGGACTGTTGAGCTGCGAGAGGATCGACATACGCAAAACCTCCTTTTCGGACCCGCAGGTCCCTGTTTGATTCCATTATACCACAAATTTTCTCCTTTGCAAGAGAAGCCGCGGCCTTGGCACCGGAATCCCGGGACCAAGGCCGCGGCAGATCTGGTCTGTTCTGCGGCGTTTATTCCATGAACAGCGGCGTGGAATAGTAGCGGTCGCCGCTGTCGGGGAGGAGGGCGACGACGGTCTTTCCCTTATTCTCCGGCCGCTTTGCCAGCGCGATGGCCGCGTGCAGGGCCGCGCCGGAGGAGATGCCCACCAGCACGCCCTCGGCCTTTGCCAGCAGCTTCGCCGCGGCGAAGGCGTCCTCGTTTTCCACCGGGAAGACCTCGTCGTAAACGGCGGTGTTCAGCACCGCGGGAACGAAGCCCGCGCCGATGCCCTGGATCTTATGGGCGCCGCTGCGGCCCTCGGAGAGCACCGGAGAGGAGGCGGGCTCCACCGCAACGACCCGGATGTCGGGCTTCTGTGCCTTCAGATACTCGCCGGTGCCGGTCACGGTGCCGCCGGTGCCGACGCCCGCCACAAAGACGTCCACCTGCCCGTCGGTGTCGTTCCAGATCTCGGGGCCGGTGGTGGCCTTGTGGATCGCAGGGTTGGCGGGGTTTACGAACTGACCGGGAATGAAGCCGCCGGGAATTTCCGCGGCCAGCTCCTCAGCCTTGGCGATGGCGCCCTTCATGCCCTTGGCGCCTTCCGTCAGCACCAGCTCCGCGCCGTAGGCCTTCAGAATGTTTCTGCGCTCCACGCTCATGGTCTCGGGCATGGTCAGGATGATCCGGTAGCCCTTGGCCGCGGCAATGGAAGCCAGGCCGATGCCCGTGTTGCCGGAGGTGGGCTCGATGATGACGGAGCCCTCTTTGAGCAGGCCCTTTTCCTCCGCGTCCTCGATCATCGCCTTGGCGATGCGGTCCTTGACGCTGCCCGCCGGATTGAAGTATTCCAGCTTGACCAGCAGGCGCGCCTCCAGTCCCAGCGCTTTTTCCAGATTGACCGCCTCCACCAGCGGCGTCCTGCCGATCAGACCCAGGGTACCCTGATAAATATTTGCCATGATTTCGTCCTTCTTTCTTCAATGATAGGATGGGTTGCGCACTGCAAGGTGATTGCCATTACTATATCACCATTAACCTACTATGTCAATAGGTAAAATAAGAAAAAATCACTTGCTTTCCCAATGCCTTCTGCGGTATAATAGACAAAAACAGGAGGGGAGGCGCACAGATGATCTCGACCAAGGGACGCTACGCGCTGCGGGTCATGATCGATCTGGCGGAGCACGGGCAGGAGGCCGCAGTCCCGCTGAAGGACGTCGCCCGGCGCCAGGAGATCTCAAAAAAGTATCTGGAAATCCTGGTGAAAACGATGGTGGGCGGCGGGCTGATCGTCGGCGTCGGCGGCAAGGGCGGCGGCTACCGGCTGACCCGGAAGCCGGAGGAATACAGCGTGGGGGAGATCCTGGAGCTGATGGAGGTTTCGCTGGCCGCGGTGGCCTGCCTGGAGCGGAACGCAGCCCCCTGCCCCCGCGCCTCCGGCTGCCGGACGCTGCCCCTGTGGGCGGAATACGACCGCCTGACCCGGGACTTTTTCTACGGAAAGCGTCTGTCGGAGCTCCTGCCGGATTGAAGCCGGCGAAGTGCTTGTGTGGAAGCCGCTGAAACAAAACGGATTCAGAAAGCATTTTGGTCCATATGGACGAATTTCCCACGGAGCAGGGAGCATTCTCAAAACAACGCGGAAGGAAAACACCGAAGCGTACCGGTCGACGGCCGATACGCTTCGGTGTTTATGGTTGGCGCAGGCGCGTTCCATGCCGTTTTCCGGCCAGCAGAACCTTCGCTATTTGCGCAATGAGGCCGGCCTCACGCCCGATCCACTGCGCGGTCAACCGCCGGTCGATCCGCACCAAACGGAGTAATCCACCAGATAGTAGACCTCGTCCCTTACGTAGTAGAGCATTCCGACACTCCAGACGTCGCGGTCCTCCGTGAAGGAGCCGATGTCATACATGAAGATGCCGCCGTTTCTGCCGGGCTCTGTGTTTTCGGGATGATAATCGACCTCCAGGCTGTTGAAACGAAGCAGATCGTTGCTGAAGCTCTCGCCTCTGGCGTAGCGGCGGAACTGCTCCAGCGCGTCCTCCAGGCTGAAGAGGATCCCGCGCTCACGGGCGCTCTCCAAAAGCTCCGGGTAGTGCGCGAAAATATAATCCGAGCCCTTGTCCCAGTCGATCAGCAGCTGGGACAGTTTCTCGTAATTCGGATGCGTCTCGGTAATGTCTCCGTTCCTGAAGCTCTCCCGGAGATTGCCCACAAGATCGTTCAGATACTCGTCGGGGTCCGCGATCTGCATCTTCTCGCGGATTCGCCGGGCCAGATCCGGATCCTTGGCTTCCAGGGTCTCGGCGTCGCCCAGAATCAGCGCAGCTTTCTCCATGGCCTGATCCCAGGTCAGCTCCGTGAAGCTCTCCGTGGAAAAGGTGGTGTCGTAGAGCGCAATGATCATGACATAGGCAACGCAGGCCTGCTGGTCGTGAACGTCGGCGATCTTGCTGTAATCACAGTCGCTGTGAAGGAAGTCCAGGCTCTTTTCCAGCAGGGTCTTGACGGAGTCCGCGCCCTGGGGCCGCTGATACGCGGCAGCCGGGGCCGCGGTGCTTTCCGGGGCTGCCTGGGTTTCCGACCCGGGCAGGAGGCCTGTGGGGGTGAGAGAGCCTGCCGCCCCGCCGCAGGCGGTCAGCCCCAGCAGCGCGCAGAGGACAAGCAGAATGGAAACAACACGAACCGTCCTTTTCACATTAACACGCTCCTTTTTTTGTTCCGCAATAGACGCAGAATGCCGCGCCCTCGGGCAGGGCTTGACCGCAATGCATACAGAAGTTCGCCTGCGCGGCCGGCTTTGCCGAAGCCGCGGGAGCGGGCTGCGCCGCGGGCGCTGGGGCTTGGGGGCCCTGGGGCTGCTGGAAGCGCGCCGCAAGGCTCTGGGGCTGCTGGGGCTGCTGCTGCCGCTGCTTTTGGATCCGCTTCGAGCGCATCGCGTTGGATGCGCCGTCAACCGCCTTGTTGCCGATGAAGCCGACGACAGCCATCACGATCGCAACAGCTACGATCAGCCCAAGGAAGATCAACCAATCAAATTTCATCTGTCCGCACCTCAGAAAACCTTATGTTTCGTCTTGAAATCAAGATCGTAGAACGTCACGCCGGTGTTGGGGTCGAGCGCGAGAAAGCACTTTTCCACCGAGGTCATCAGGACGTTCATGGCGTTGTCGTTTTCGTACACGCCGCCGGAGCTCTTCCAGTGTGTGAACTCAAAGCGGAAAATACCGATCCCCGAGGGCGCGTCAAATTTGACCTTATACAGTCTCGCGGCGTAGGTGGAGCCGGTGAAAACGACCTGCGTGGAGGTATTTCCCTCGATCTTGCAGGGGCTGTACATCTGGCTGATCTTGTCGGCGAGCGCCTGATAAGAGCCGACTCTTGAGGTAAATTCCTCGCCCTTTTCGGCATAACGGTAATCGCGCCTGATCATCTTGCCTTCGCTGATCAGCTGCTTCTTCTGATTGGCCTGCTTCAAACCGATTGCAAGGCCGATGCCGACAGCGAGGGCCGCAATGAGGATTCCCCACCACATAACTCTGTCCTCCCGGGTCCGAAGCCTACTGCTTCATGGCGCTTCCGCAGGACGGGCAGAAGTTCGCCGAAGCGCGGATCTGCGCTCCGCAACAGGGACAGGTCGTCATCTGCTCCGCCGGTTTTTCCGCAGCGGGCGCCTGCGGCTTTCTCATTTCGCCTCCGCAGGAAGGGCAGAAGCGGGCGGCGGCGCGGACCTGCGCTCCGCAGGAGGGGCAGACAGACATTTGCTCCGAAGCTGTTTCCGCGGCGGCTGCCGTCTGCTGGGGGAACACGGTGCGCTGCTGTGCCTGCGCGGCGCCGGGCATTTGCGTCGTGCTTTGCTGAACGAAGCTCCCGTTCTGCATCGCCTTTTGTTCCTTGTGTCTGCGATATGCGTCCGTTGCCTTGTCCGCGAGCTTATCCGCGCCGGCGTTTATGGCGTTCTCGATCAGACGGATCACAATAAAGCCTACCACCGCTACGCCCAGTCCTGCGAGCACGGCGAGGACGACGCTGTCCGACGACACGCCCACTAACATTCCGACAAGGAAGCCGATGATGATCGAATTGTACGCGTACGTTTTTCTCATGATGAAACCCTCCCATTGAATTGTTGATCTGCAAAGCAGTCTCTGCTGTATTTTCCGAAGGAAAGATTTACGGGACCTTTACGCCGGGAGCGTTGTTCCGGAGAATCGGACCTTCGTTTTGAACGAGCTCGTTCTGCGGGGCCCGGTTCTCCGCAGCGCTTTGTGTCCGGGCAATCTGCTCCAGGGCGCGGCGCTCGTTGGAGGCCATGGATTCCCGCTCCTCGGCCGTGGTCGTCTGGCTCTCCGCCGCGTATGCGGAAATCTGCCGGGCCGCGTCGATCCGGTTCTTGATGTAGGAATCGTCCTCCGGCCGCTTGCCCTTGGCGCGCAGCTCCGCGGTTTTTTCATCGGCGTATTTCTCCGCGGCAGCCTGGATCTTCCGCATACTCTGCTTCATCTTGTCCATGTCGAAGCGGGTCACATACTGCTCCACCTGAGCCTTTGGGTCCTCGTCCCCCGCGGCGACCCGGGCTTTCATCTGCGCCATGCGCGCCTGCAGCTTTTTCTGCTGCTCGAGATAGTCCTTGACGGCGTTTTCCAGGTCCAGGTAGTTCTGGGAGGAGCTTCCGCGCCAGAAGCTGGTCCGGTCAGAGAGCAGCTTCTGCAGCTCCTTTGCCTTCAGGATCTGGCCCGTAACGCCCGCCTCGGTGGCGCGGTTCGCGGAGCCGATGACGGCGGGCTCTTTGCCGTCTTCGTTGGCCTCCTGCGCACGGCCCCCGACCGCGTTTGCAACGGTGCTGATCTCTTGGAAGTGGTTGTTCTTCTTGGTCAATGCCTTCATATCGACGCTTTCGAAGCCCTCCGCGTCCAACTCGCGGAGATAAGGAAATTCGATATCCTGCTTGTTCGGATCCAGTTTTTTGCGGCTGATCTCTATCATCTTTTGCAGAACGAACAGACGTTTTCCGCAGGCGTCGATGGATTTCTCGTCGATCAGGCCCCGGAGAGAGAAGGCCAGCTCCGCCGGATTCAGCGCCAGGATCCGATCCGCGGTCTTTTTGCTGATCACGCCCATGTTTTTCGGCAGCGGCAACCGCCGATACTGCTCATGATCCCTTTGGGGGACGTAGGTGCCGAAGGAGCTGTCGTTGTCGATGCCCTGGACGCCCACGAACTCATTGTCGTCGTTGACCTGATAGAAGAGATTGTAGCCGTGCCGATCCACGTTGCCGCAGACGTAATCCAACACCTGCAGATCCGCGACGCTTTCCATCGCCTTCGCGCTGTGCTTGAGCGCGCTGGCGCTGACGAAATGTCCCTTGCGGCCCGGATGCGCCGGATCGACGCCCTCGGCCATGGCCATGAAGGTCCCGTCGACGATCTTCCCGTCGGGGCCCTTGAGCTTCATCGGTCTGGCGTGGCAGACGACGTTCCCGATCCCCAGCATCTCGGCCACGGTGCTCATGCCCGCGTTCTTTCGATCGACGCGGGTCTTTTCCTCCATGCCGATCTCGACGGTCTTGATGCTCACGTCGAAGGCGTTTTTCTTCATGCCCGCCGCCAGGGCCTTGAGGGCGTCCTTGCCGCAGGCGTTCTTCACCTCCTGCGGCGTCACGCCCCGAACCTTTGCGATCTCTTCGGCGATCCGGTCGACGGACATATCGGTGTTCATGCTGTTCCTTTTGTTTTTTCTGCAGCTTTGCAGGAAAGCGTGTACCATCTCCGGCGCCGGGCTAACCGGGTGCGCCTCGTCCGGGTTTTGCGTATAGTAGGACTGATAGGCCTCCAAAAAGCCGCTGAGCAGGGCCGCGCCGGCCGGGCCCGCCTTTGCGGCGGCTCCGTTCAGAAGGCCGGTCATCATCCCCTTGGGGTCGAAGACGTCCGCCTTGGTAAACATACCGGGCATGGGCTTGCCGTCCGGCCCGATGATGGTCATGGGGAAGCGGCTGGACTGGGCCCCGCCGACGGATTTGATGACCTTGCTGCTCTGATCCATGACCGGGATGCGGGCCTCCTCCAGCACCGTGGGCAGAGATTTCAGCTCCCGTTCCGATTTCGGATTGTAGCGCCGAAGGGCCGCGGTGTCGGCGGCCATCAGCTCGGAAACCTTCCGCACCTTGCTCCGAAGCTGCTGTTCCGCCGGGTCCTTGCTGTCCCTGGTGTTTTGAAGATAGACTTCCGCGAGCATTCCGGCCATTCGGTATTTCTTTGCAAGCGCTTCCATACGCCGGGCATCAAGCATTTTCCAGCCGTGCTCGTCCGGCTCCATCAGCGCCGCCATCTCCCGATCCAGTTCTCCCAGGGCCTTCAGATATTCCGCGTAATCCTTCGACGCGGAAACCCCCTGTTTGAGTTCTCCGTAGAGCTCCCTGATGCTGTCCGACATCGTGTTTTCCCTCGTTTCTTTTTGATTTCAAGCTTATTATAGCACATCTTTCGTACAAAAACATTACAAAACAAACGAAATTTGAAATGCGTCAACCCCGGTTTCCGCTGTTGAACAGCAGCGGACGCACAAAAAGCGGCTTGCCCCCAAAACATACAAAAATCGGCTCGTCCGGGAGCAAACCCGGACGGGCCGTTGGAAGGGTCGGGCAAAAGGCTGCCGCCGGATCTTTGCTCGCGTGCTCATTCGCCGAGCAGCGCAGAAACCAGCGCGCAGAGGGCTTGTTCAGAAATCGGCGCATCCAGCGCAAGGGAGCAGATATACGCGTCTTTCTGCCAGATCGCCAACAGGAATCCGTCGGATGTGCCCTTCAGCGTCACCGGAAGACCGAGCGCTTCGACGGTTTTCACCTGGGAATAGTCCTCATAGAGACCGGAGTTGTCCTCTTCTCCGAGAGACTTTCGGTAGCACAGCGTCTGATCGCCTCGCGTGGCGGACACCTCAGCGATGACGTTGTTGATATTGGTATAGGCGATCTCGTCAAAGGTCATCGGAAGAAGTCGGAAATCCTCGACCGGGAAACCAACAGCTGCCGAAAGCGCCTCCGGACCGTCGCATTCCTCGATCACGAACCCCAACTGCGCATCCAAGCCGGTCGTCTCCGGCGTCGAAGGACGCGGCTGCTTTGGCCTCAGCGCGAGCGCGCCCAGCAGCACCACGGCGAAGGCCGCCGCGATCACCGCCCAGCGCCGCCAGCCGGGCAGCCGCCGTTCCGTCGCATCCACGCGCTGTACGGTTTCCAGAATGCGCGCTCTGGCGGCGTCGCCGAGGGTCAGCCGTTCCATCACTTCGTTATACTTCGCCAAAGTCATACGCCTCCTTCAAAACCGTTTTGAGCTGCGCCCTTGCCCGAGCGAGCTGGGAGCGAACCGTCGCCTCGCTTCTGCGAAGGATTCCTGCGATCTCCGCCGTCTGATACCCCTCCTGATAAAACAGGTGGATCACTTCGCGGTAAACCTCAGGAAGCTGCTTCACTGCCTCCCAGACAAAGGAGAGATCCTCGCGCTCCTCGGCGACCAACTCCTCGTTGAGTTCGTCCGCCGCGCGCACGCGGTTGTATTTGAGGCGGTTTTTTGCCAGATTGCCTGCCACGCGCAGACACCAGGCCTTTGCGTGTGTTTCGTCGCGGAACGCGGGCTGTTCCTTGAGATATTGCAGCAGCGTGTCCTGTACGACCTCCTCGGCATCCTCGCGGGTATGCAGATAGGAGTAGGCCAGCCGGAAGATGCTGTTGCCATAGACGGTCAGCAGGCGCTCAGCCTCTGCGTGGATCGCTGCGCGGGTCGGCACCGGTGTGACCGGCGCCGAAATGGACGCCGCCGCATGGAACAGGGCGGAGAAAACCCTTCGCATTTCAAAACGCTCCAAAGCCTGTTCCATCGGCGACGCCTCCGTCCTGTGTTATCTGATCTGAGAAATCAGATCGGTCATAGCCTTGACCGTCATCGGCGCGTCCGGCATGACAGCATAAGTATAGCCGTTCTTCGTCCATTTTGCAAGATGGATTTTGCCGTTCTCGCCCTCCAGCGTCACCTCGTAATCTCCGATTTGCACGGTCTGCGACTCGCTGTAGACGTTGTAATCGCCGCTGATGTCGTCGCTGCCGGCGGCCTTGCGGACGAACAGCCGCTCGTCGCCGTTCAGGTAAATGACCTGGATCAGCTCGCCGTCCATGACCTGGATCACCTTTTCCGGATAAGCGTCAACGGCCTCGGGCACGGCAAAGTCAAAGCCCACCGCGGAGATCGCTTCCTTCAGGGTCGCGTAATCCACAAAGGGGTTGGGGATCTGCACGCTTGCGTTCTCCGCGTCCGGCAGGTCGACGATCTCGGTGATCTCGGCGCCGCCATCCAGATCCTCATACACATAAACCAGCGCATAGTCGGTCTCCGCTCCGGGGTAGACGCCGGTCGCTTCGCAGAGGAAGCACTTGTTATAGCCTGCAACCACCTGCAAACTCAGCAGCGCAACAGGCTGATAGCTGACGCCGGTCAGCTTCTCGACAGCTTTTTCAAACAGCGCTTTGTCCGCATCGGTCAGCTCAGGCGTGGTCGCCAGGCCCCAGCCGCCGTCCTCCGTGCCATAGGAGATCTGGGTCGGACATTCAAAGTCCCTGACCTCAGTGATTTCAACATTGCCTGCGAGATCCTCATACAGACAGACGATGGCCCAGGTCTCGACCGCGTTCGGAACCACCGGGGCGACCCGGCAGACCAGCGCGTGATTTACGCCCGCGACGACCTGACTGCCGAGATAGGCACAGGGCTCGATGCGAAGGCCGGCGTAGCCCTCAAGCGCCTTGTCCAGCAGCGCCTTGATGTCGTCCGTCAGCTCCACGGAGTCCGGACGGGTCCAGCCCCCGTCGAGATCTCCGCCGTCTGTCGTCTGCACAGGAGCTTCCTGCGGGTCGTCTGTCGTCTGCGCAGGAGCTTCCCGCGTGCCGTCTGTATTCTTCTGCGCAGGAGCTTCCCGCGTGCCGTCTGTATTCGGCTGCGCATTGGGCTTTGCGGGCTGGTTCGACGCGGCGCAGGCGACCAGACCGAGCGCCATTGTACCGGCAAGTAAAATCAACAGGATTTTTCTCATGATATGTTCCTTCTTTCATTTTTTCAGGGGGTTGTTTTTCCCCCTCACCCTGAAAACAACTGAAGCGCGTGAAATGTTGCACAGGAGATATCATTTTTTGCATGTTTGCATTTGACAAAGCGCTCTGAAAACCGGGCAGACCGCCCCGGACTTTTGACGCATGCGCGATAGGATAAAAACCAGACAAACCCGAGCCCTGAACGACTGGCCTTGGGTTCGGACTTGTCTGGTTTGGAAAAATTGTGCAAAAAAGATGCCGACTGTCAGCGCGGGAAAATGGGGACCCCGCGCGAGCCCGGCACAGCGGCTCGCGTGGGGAAGAGGAGGAGCAGCGGAGTACAGTCGAAGAAACGGCAGCCGCCAAAAGCGACTGCCGTTTCTGAGCCGTACGGAGCTTGCTCCGACGTGGTGCACCAAGACTGGTAAAATCCGAACCGAGGTCTGCAGACTCGAGCTCCGCGAAAGTGATGGTTTTCGTGCCCTCCTGGTAGTTGAACACGAATTCCAGGTGATCCTCATAGAGATAGATCGTATTGATGAAGGTGTCGATCAAGCGGCGGCGGTGCTCCAGCTTCTTTATATCCAGTTTCCGCAGGCGGTGGAACCAGAACAGCACCTGATCCTGCGTCAAAGTGGGTCTTGCCATCTCCTCCCGCATGATCTGGACGGACAACCTGCTCTTCTCCTGTTCCAGGGCTTCCAGACGATCCTTGGTCGAGGGCGTCAGGATTCCCTGCTCAATGGCGCGGATCAGATTGTCGATTGCCTTCTGCGTATCCGCGTACTGCTTGTGAAGCAGAGGCAGCACGGAGTTTTCCGCGTTGAGCACATCCAGGGCTCTTTTGGCAATGAGTTCGATCAGCTCGTCGTCAAAGATGACCTTCCGGGTCAGCTCGATCGCCAGATTCTCGATCCACTCCTTGCGGACGCTCTTTTTGTCACAGCCGCGGTGGTGCTTGACGCTGACGCATTTATAATACCGATGCGTTCCGTTTCGGCCGGTTCCGCTCTCACCAGCCATGTAGCAGCGGCATTTGCCGCAGAACTGCTTTGTGGTCAGCAGATACTCGTCCTCTGCCTTATGCTTGGCAGGGGCTTTTTTGTTTGCCGCCATTCGCTCCTGTACCCGGTCGAACAAATCCTTGGGAACGATTGCGGGGATGCCGTCCGGCTGAACGATGTCCCGATACCGCTCCGAGCTGCAGCGCTTTGACGAGCTCCGTCCCGAGGCGGAAGCCCTCGATCCCCGCGCCTTCACCGCCGCCCGCCTCGCGATCTGTCCCGAAAAGGAGAAGGCTGCCTTTGACGAAATCCGCAAAGCCTTCCCCGGCAAGCTGCCGGTTTTCGCCCATAGCGAAACTGTCCACATCGTAGACCACGATCTGAATGAAAGCGGTTTGGAGAATCAGTTCCGCAAACAGCAAAAACAGCAGACGATGCTTCGCCAACCGCAGCCGCGGGCAAGCGGATCGAAGAAAAAGCAACAGGATTCACATGAATCGCTCTGATTTGCATAAACAGCAACCGATGGAAAAGCCCAGCGCCGGGGCGGGTGCCTCGGCGCCGGGCGGAGGAGATGGGGAACTGCGGGACAACAAACATGAAAAGAAAAGGAGAAAAAGGAAAAAAGAGAGAGAAGGGGCAAAGAATACCCGGCAGGATCAGCGGTCGGCAGAATCTCTCCCCGGTTCCCCGGCGGGAAGCGCGATGCAAATGGATCGTGAACAGGATTCTGCAGATCCTGGAGCGTATTGGAAGTCGAATGCCGCGTCAGTTTGCGGCGAGGATCTTCTCCACGTCTGTGAGGTCCGGCATAGAGCGGATCGCGCCTTTCTTGGTGGTGACGAGATAGGCCGCGGCGTTGGCGAAGCGGAGCATCTGACGCAGGCTCTCCTCGCTGCGGTTTTCCAAGCCGTTTTTCAGCACGTCGTGGAGGACGCAGGCGCAGAAGGTGTCGCCCGCGCCGGTGGTCTCGATGGTGCCGCCCAATCGGAATGACGGAACGAAAACCCTTTGGCCGCCGCAGAAGCTGTAGGCCCCGTCGGGACCGCAGGTGACGTTCAGGAGCTTGATGTTGGGGTATTTTTCAAGTAACGCCTTTGCACCAGCCACATAATCGGGAGCGGGTGCCTCGGGCTGGCGGCCAATGGCCGCCCCTACGGCCTCGGGCAAAAGGAACTCCACCTCGTTGTCGGAGATCTTCAGGACGTCGCACTGGCCGAGACCCCACTCGATCTGCTTCCGGGCCTCCTCCATGGACGACCAGAGGGGCGGGCGGAGGTTGGGGTCGAAGGAGATCAGCGCGCCGGCGGCCTTTGCGATCCGTACCGCGGTCTTCGTGGCGTTCCGCACGCCGGGGTGGGTCATGGATAGGGTGCCGAAGTGGAAGATCCGGCAGTCCTCCAAAGCCGACCGGGGCAGCTCGTCCTCCCGGAGCATCATGTCCGCGCCGGGGTCCCGGTAGAAGGAGAAATCCCGGTCGCCGCCCGGCTTTGTGTGGACGATGGCAAGGGTGGTGTGGACCGTGGGATCGTTCAGCAGGTGGTCCACCCCGATCCCGGCTTCCTTTGCCGTCTGCCGGAGCTGGGCGCCGAAGCCGTCGCTGCCCACCTTGCCGATGAAGGCGGTTCGATGGCTCAGCTTCTGCAGCATGGCAAGCACGTTGCAGGGCGCGCCGCCGGGGTTGGCCTCGAAGAGCGGGTTGCCCTGCTTACTGAACCCTGTTTCTGTAAAGTCAATCAGCAATTCGCCTAAAGCGACCACGTCAAAGGTCTTTTCGCGCATATTCAAACCTCCTGAGAGAACGGATTACCACGACCAGTGTGCGCACTGGTCTCGCAATGACAGAAGTCCGCGGACGAGCAATGCTCGTCCCTACACTTCGAGGTCGTACTTCTCCACGTCGATGATGGCGGCGCCGTCGCAGGAGAAGGAGATGGAGTCGGCGGAGATCGGGGTGTAGAGGACGAAGCTGGCGGCCTGTTCGCCGTCGTTGACGAAGAGCTCCAGGCTGTAGCGGTCCAGGATGATCCGCAGCTTCAGCTCGTCATAGGCAGCCACCGGGAAATCGCGGCTGTTCACGATGTCGTGGGGGAAGCCGGAGCGGCTGCGGTCCACGCGGATCGTGCTGTTCTCGGGCTTATGGCGGATGACCGTCGTCCGCTCCCCGTCCTTCGCCACGTTGATCCGGAAGTAGCGGTACATCTGGTTCTTATTGCCGGGCCGGACCGTGACGGTCATATCCAGGAAGCGGCCGAAGACGCCCTGCAGGTTCGTCTCCTGGGAGATCATGACGTTCTGGTATTTGACCTTGACGGTTCGGAAGGATTCGAGCTCGCGGACGGGATTCTGGATCAAACGTCCCTCCCGGATGCACAGCTCCCGCGGCAGGGTCATCTGACCGAAGAAGGGCAGCTCCTTCACCTTGGAGCCCGAGGACTCCCAGCCCTGCATCCAGGCGATCATGATCCGTCTGCCGTCCGGCGTCCCGACGGTCTGCGTCGCATAGAAATCCGTGCCATAGTCAATGGCCTGGATGTTATCGCGCATCAGGTGCTTTTTCTCCCGGTCGTAATCGCCGATGATGCAGAGGGTGGAGTTGCCGGGGTGGAACTCCAGACCCATGGAGATCATATCCTGGGGGCTTGTCAGCAGAACGTGCTTGCCGTCCAGCGCGAAGAGGTCGGGGCACTCCCACATCTTGCCGAACTGGTTGTGGCAGGAGGCCACGACCGAGGCGAAGTGCCAGTGCAGGGCGTCGTCGCTCTCGAAGAGGAGGATGGAGCCCGATCCGTCTGCGGGACGGTTGCCGATGACGGCCAGATACTTCCCGTCCTCAAACCAGATCTTGGGGTCGCGGAAATCGATGGCGGAGCCGCCGGCGGGGATATCCCCTTCATCGAGGACCGGGTTTCCTTCGTATTTTTCGTAATCCACACCGTCGCCGATGGCGATGCACTGAGTCTGGAAGCCGTCCACCAGGCCGTTGGAGCGGCGGACGTTGCGCACGCCGGTGTACATCAGCAGATGCCGCCCGTCGGGAAGCTCGATCGCGCCGCCGGAGAAGCAGCCGTCCTTGTCATAGGGCATATCCGGCGCCATCGCGCAGGGCAGACGGTCCCAGTGCAGGAAGTCCCGCGTTTTCACGTGTCCCCAGTGCATGGGGCCCCATTTGACGTCATAGGGGTAGTACTGGTAGAACAGATGATACTCTCCCTTGTACAGGCTGAAGCCGTTGGGATCGTTGATCCAGCCGACGCCTCCCGTGACGTGGAAGCGCGGCTGATCGTCTTCGGACAGCATGGGATGGTATTTTTTCTCAAAATCTCTCGCCTTCTGCAGTTTGCTTTTCATATTTTCCCTCCATTCAGCGCTGTGAAGTCAATGTTCCACAATAACCGTTTCTCTGACAGCTCTTTCCATCCATACAATACCACAACGCATCGGTGAGGTAAAGCCTGTTCGGGGGATTCGCGGATAAAAACAACCTGGTCACAACGCACAGCGTCTGTGCGCTCTGACCGGGTGATTGCTTCGATTTCCTCTGTGCGGCAGAGCCGCACAGAGGAAATCCAGTTTGCGTTCCCGCCCCCCGGCGGAAGGCGGGAACGCCCGGGAATTGTTTTTAGTACTCCAGGTTCTTGTCGGTCTCCTTGGAGAATACGTGGGCCACGTTGCCGTTGAAGCAGAAACGGACCGCCTGACCGATGTTGAAGTTCTCCTTCAGATCCTGGGTGGGAACGATGATGATGACGTCCTTGCCGTCAGCGTTCACGTGCAGATGCACGGAGGAGCCCATCATTTCGGAGACTTCCACCTTGCCTTCTACGCCGCCCTTCTCGGCCACGTCGGTGTGGTCGGGACGGACGCCCAGGGTGATCTTCTGGCTCTTCACGTTGTTCTTGCGCAGCCGTTCTTCCTTGTCGGCGGAGAGCTCCACTTCGTAGTCGTGCAGCTTGACGAAGTACTTGCCGTTCTTCTCTTCCAGCTCGGCGTCAAAGAAGTTCATGACGGGCATGCCGATAAAGCCGGCGACGAAGAGGTTGGCGGGATGGTTGAAGACTTCCTGGGGGGTGCCGATCTGCTGGATGTAGCCGTCCTTCATGATGACGATGCGGTCGCCAAGGGTCATAGCCTCGGTCTGGTCGTGGGTCACGTACATGAAGGTGGTGTCGATGCGCTGGCGGAGCTTGATAATCTCGGCACGCATCTCGTTCCGCAGCTTGGCGTCCAGGTTGGACAGGGGTTCGTCCATCAGCATGACCTTCGGGGCGCGGACAATGGCGCGGCCGATGGCCACACGCTGTCTCTGGCCGCCGGACAGGGCCTTGGGCTTTCTCTCGAGGTACTGGGTGATGTCCAGGATCTCGGCGGCCTCGCGGACCTTGCGGTCAATCTCGTCCTTGGGGGTATGACGCAGCTTCAGAGAGAAGGCCATGTTGTCATACACGGTCATGTGGGGGTACAGAGCGTAGTTCTGGAAGACCATGGCGATGTCGCGGTCCTTGGGGGCCACGTCGTTCATGACCTTGCCGTCGATGATCAGCTCGCCGCCGGAGATCTCCTCCAGGCCGGCCACCATGCGGAGGGTGGTGGACTTGCCGCAGCCGGAGGGGCCGACCAGCACGATGAATTCCTTGTCCTTGATGTCCAGGCTGAATTCCTGAACGGCCACGACGCCTTCGTCGGTGATCTGCAGGTTGACCTTCTTCTTCTCGGGCTCGTCAGCCTTTTTCTTCTTCTTTTTCTTCTCCTCGCCGGAGACGAAGGGGTAGACCTTCTTAATGTTGTTCAGAATGACTTCTGCCATATAACGACCTCCTTACAAACAGCGGAGCCGCTTACTTGGCGTTGAAGGCGTCAAAGTACTTCTGGAAGATGGCCAGGTACTCGTCAACCTTGTAGGCCTTCAGATCGCTCTGCAGCTTCTCCCAAGCGGCATCGTCGAAGCCGTTCATGATGGCGTCGGCACGGAAGCCGTTGATGCACTTGTAGATGTCAGCGTTCAGGTTGGAGATGGTCTTGGTGTCGTCGGTGCTCATGAACACGTTGGGGTAGACATACTTGGCGTTCATGTCGGGGGTGTAGACGTTCTTGATCCAGTCCAGACGGTACTGGGCATCGTCGGGGCAGGTGACGTACTTGCCGTAGTAGGAGTCGAGGATGGCCAGAGGACCACCGACGCACTCGGCCTCACGGACCTCCACGGGGGAGGCGTCGCCCAGCCACTTGTGCTTCAGCATGGGCTCACCGGCGTCGTTGGTGCTCATCTCGAAGATGTCGAAGTCGTCGTCTTCACCGTATGTGCCCCAGTTGTTCTGCGGGGACTGGATGGGATCGTACATCTGGTCGAGCCAGGCGCAAATCAGAGCGGGGTTCTTGGCGTTGGCGGTCACGACGCAGCGGCCGCGGTCGAAACCGGAGGTGTAGGAGCCGGTCACGGGGGTCAGGTTCAGAACGTCAGCCTTCAGCATGGGCAGGGGCTGCCAGCCCTTGCCGGCAATCAGGTCGTCCATGGAAACGGTGGCGATGTTGGCAACGTCCCAGGAGAAGCAGACGCCGTAGCGGCCGGACTTGCCCTTGGCAACGTAGGTAGCCCATTCCTGAGTGAAGGCTTCCTTGTCGATGAGGCCCTCGGTGTACAGCTTGTGCAGCCACTCGCAGCCCTTGCGGTAGCCTTCGGTCATGGCGGCGCAGATGACCTTGCCATCCTTGTCAACAACAATGTGGCGGCCGTCGTCGGGATCGCCGTAGCCTTCGCCGAAGCCGTTGGTCAGAACACGGCAGTCTTCGTTGCCGGAGCCGATGATGCAGGACATGGGGATGATGTCGCCTTCAATGTTGAACTGAGCCTTCAGCTTGTCGGCGTTGTCGCGGAACGCGATCAGGACGTTCTCGAACTCGTCGACAGTGTGGGGCATCTCCAGGCCCAGGAACTCGAGCCAGGCAACGTTGATGAAGGGCATGTTGCCGATGGTCTGGATGGCGGTCTTCTCGTAGCCGAGCTGCTCGATCCAGGGCAGAGCCCAGATGTGGCCGTTCTCGTCGGTGCACATGGTGCGGTACTCGGGAGCCTGCTCAAAGACCTTC
>JAFYAB010000076.1 GCA_017540945.1 Oscillospiraceae bacterium
GATTCCGAAATGAGGTCTTTCCCACACTCGAAAAAGTAGTGGATCGCCTTTGTGCAACTATTTGTTCTTTGACCGATGAGCTCATCCGGAGCGTTACGTTACGTGATTGGATTTTTAAATGTTTTAATTGAAGTTTAGTATCATTGGATAAAAAAGCGTTGATGCGTTCGCGCAAGGCTCAGCCCTCCTTCAGAACGAATTGCAAAAACAGGGCGACGTTGTCCAGGTTTTCGGAATGGGCGGCGACGCCCAGGGCGCAGCCCGTGGGATACAGCCGGTACCGGGTCACCAGCAGGCTGTCCGAAATGTCAAAGCCCACGGGGATGTCTCCGGATTCGGCGCTGTGGAACCAGATCACCCGGTCCCGGTATCGCTCCAGCAGGGGCTTGCAGCGCTCCAAGCGCAGATCCGTCAGCCGTCCGGACTGGGCCAGCGCCTCCAGGGAGGCCGGCTCCATGGTAACGAAGTCCAGGATCCCGGCGTCCGCCAGGGCTACGAAGACGTTGTAGTAATCGTTGCCCTTGGCCTGGTCCTTCAGGTAGTCAAAATAGGACGAGGCGTTGAACTCCACCTTTTTCTGACTCAGATCCAGCTGGGCATAGTCCGTGAAAACCTCCCAGAGCTCCGAGCCGGTGCCGGCCTCCGTCATGGTGTTGGCGAAGATGCCGTAGAGCCAGTAGCCCTCGATGTTGTTGGAGATACGGACGGCCAGGAAGATCGTGATGAACAGGAAGAAGGCGATCCCGATGATCCAGAGCTTGTAGTAGTTCCAGATGTATTCGATTGCTTCCTTCCCGCTGAGGCTCCGGAGCTTTTTCCGCTCCGTGTCCCGCCACTGCTTCAGCCGTTCTCCCATGGACTTGTCCTCCCTTCCGCCTTCGCAGCGACCGCTGAATCCAGCGGCCGCCGCGGGGATCTCTTTGTTCAGTTGACCCTGTGCAGATGGAGCTGAACGGCGGGATAGTCCCCCAGCAGCTGGGGCAGGGTGTAGCCGCCGTACATCAGCGCCGCGCCGGAGCGGACGGTGTCGTCCTCCTGCATGGCGTAGACGGCCTCAGGGTCCAGGCCCTTCAGCTTCACATGCAGCAGCGGGCCGTTGGCGTGGGGCGATTTCACCACCACGTTCAGCAGGGCCCTGGACTTGTCCTGGCTGACGAAGAGCCAGGCCGCAGCGTCCTGGGCCTCGGTAAACTCATCCAGCCGATAGTAGAGGCCCCGCTGCAGCAGCTCCTCGTCCTCCTGGAAATGGCCGATCTGGTGGCGGATCTCCTCCAGCTCTTCCTCCGAGAGCTTTGCCAGGTCCAGCTCGTAGCCAAAGGCGCCGGACATGGCCACATAGCCCCGGGTTTGGAGGGGTGTGGTGCGGCCGGTCTGGTGGTTGGGGGCCGCGGAGACGTGGGCGCCGAGAGTGCTGATGGGGTAGGCAAAGCTGGTGCCCCGCTGGATGGTCAGGCGTTCAATGGGATCGGTGTCGTCGGAGCACCAGATCTGGGGCGTGTAGTGCAGCATGCCCGCGTCGAAGCGTCCGCCGCCGCCGGAGCAGCCCTCAAAGAGGACCTGGGGGAAGCGGGAGGTCAGGGTCTCCAGCACCCGGTATAGGCCCAGCATATAGCGGTGGCCCGTCTCCCCCTGCCGCTCGGCGGGCAGGGCGTGGGAGTAGAGGTCGCAGACGGCGCGGTTGAAATCCCACTTGATATAGGAGATATCATACTCGGTCAGGAGCCTGGAGATGGAGTCGATGATGAAGTCCTGAACCTCCCGGCGGGACAGATCCAGCACCAGCTGGTTCCGGCCCAGGGTGGGCTTTCTGCCGGGAGCCGCCAGGGCCCAGTCCGGGTGGGTCCGGTAGAGATCCGAGTCCTCGTTCACCATCTCGGGCTCCACCCAGATGCCGAAGAGCAGGCCCAGCTCCCGGATGCCCTGAATCAGGCTGCCCAGGCCCTCCGGCAGCTTCTCTTTGTTTTCAACCCAGTCTCCCAGGCCGGCGTTGTCGTCCTTGCGGCCCTGGAACCAGCCGTCGTCCAGAACGAAGAGCTCCACCCCCAGATCCTTGGCCCGGCGGGCCAGATCCAGGATGCGGTCTGCCCGGATGTCGAAGTAGGTGGCCTCCCAGCTGTTGATCAGCACGGGGCGGTGGGCCAGACGGTACGCGCCGCGGCATACGTTCTCCCGGACGATCCAGTGATACTGCTGGCTCAGGCGGGTCAGGCCGTCGGCCCAGGACAGCAGGACCTCCGGCGCGGCGAAGCGCTCGCCGGGCGCCAGGCGCCAGCGGAAGCTCTCGTCCCCGGGGCTCATGACGGCGCGGACGGAGCCGTACTGCTCCCGCTCCACCTCCGCCCGGAAGCTCCCGGAATACAGATACATCATGCCGTAGCAGTCGCCGTGATCCTCGGTGGCCCGGTGGTCGCAGAGGATCAGGAAGGGGTTGTGCTCGTGGCTGGACATCCCCCGGCGGGAGCCCACGGTCTGGATCCCGTTCATCACAGGCCGGCGTTCCGGCTGCCGCTCCAGGCAGTGTCTGCCGTGGAAGTGGAGCAGATCCCAGTTTCCGTAGGGTAGCTCCAGACAGGCGGAGCCCGCCTTTTCCAGGATCATTTCTCCCTCGCCGCCGTTCTCATAGACAGCGGCCCGGGCAATGATGTTTTTCTCCGCAAAGACGCCGTAGAGCAGGCGGACGGTCAGGCCGTTCACCGGGTCCCGGAGGGTCAGCTCCAGGGTCTCCGCGCTGCAATCCGCGTCCCAGGCGGCAGGCAGGCCGGGCAGGCTGTACTTGCCGGGCCGGATCTCATGGCTGACGTAGCGCAGATCCGCGCAGCGGCTGCCGTCCGGGTTCTGCACCCCAAGGCTGGGGATCCGGAAATCGCCCACGCCGCAGGAGCTGAATTCCTGACAGACCGCGTCCAGGGAATAGCTCCGGTCCGGCTTGGTCAGATAGGGGTTGCCGGAAAAGCTGTGATCATAGTTCCTGTGCAGATAGCTCAGATCCTCATCGCCGATGCGCCGGCCGTAGTAGACATGGCGCAGATAACCGTAGGCATCTTCCGAACCGCCGAGCTGGGCGTGGATCCCTTTCAGTCCTTTATGAGCGGCATGGAGGCGGTGATCCCCATCTCCTTCGGGACCTTGTATGTGATCGTCAACGCTGTCCTGCTGATCTTTTCCCTGATCTTTGACCGGCGGCAGATCGGCCTGGCCACCATCATCAACCTGACCCTGCTGGGCTATGTGGCGGAGTTCTCCGAAAAGCTGCTCCGCTCCCTCTTTCCTGGGCCGAGCCTGGCGGGGCGCGTGCTCCTCCTGGCGGTCGCCCTGGTCCTGCTCTGCTTCAGCTCCGCTCTGTACTTCAACGCGGATCTGGGCGTCTCCACCTACGACGCGGTCTCCCGTGTGGCGGCGAAGCGTCAGAACCGGATTCCCTTCCGCTGGTGCCGGATCATCAGCGACGTGATCTGCGTCTGTGTCGCGGCCCTGCTGCTGCGGCTCGGAGGCAAAACCTGGAGCGGTGTGACCGCCTTCATCGGCCCTGCCACCATCATCACCGCCTTCTTCATGGGGCCTCTGATCAGCTTCTTCTCCAATAAGCTGCCCAGCTTTCAAAAATAAATTCCGGCAGGCTCCGCGGGGAGGTCCTTCGACGAAGGATCTCCCCGCGTTTTTTATTGACATTCCGGCCGACGCCGGGTATAATGTCTGCTGCAAAGACGGGCGTGCACAGCACTTAATCAGGAAGCGGGTCCAAGCCCCGCGCCAGACCGTGGCCGTAGATGGCAGAACAGACCCGGCTCACCGCTTGCCGCAAAGCGGGAACAGACCATTGAGGCGTCAGCCTTGAGAAGGTCCGCCGGGCTCGCCATGAGCCGGAAGACTGACCCGCGCAATGCCGCCGCCGCGAGCTCCGGGGCGGTCCGTCAGACCGCAGGGAGGGGACCTCCGCCTCCCCCAGGACGGCAGAGCCTTTGCGGACAAACAAATAAATACAAAGGAGAACACGATATGAAGCATTCCCGCAAAACACTCGTGTGCCTGCTCCTGGTCCTGCTGCTTGCGGCGGCGGCGCTGACCGGATGCACGCAAAACAAGCCCGCCTCCACCGAGGCTCCCAAGACCGAGGCCCAGACCCAGGCCGCCCCCAACACCACCGCGGCGGCTCCCGCTGACACCGAAGCGGTCCCCGCCGACACCGGCAAGCCGGAAGAGCTGGGCGAAGGCGTCACCGTCTTCTACCTGGACGTGACCGACAAGGACAACGTCACCTCCTCCTACGCCATTCACACCGACGCCGACACGGTGGGCGCGGCCCTGGCCAACCTGGATCTGATCCACGGCGACAACGGCCTGTACGACACCGTCTTCGGCAAGACTCTGGATTGGAACGCCGATCACATGTACTGGGCCTTCTACATCGACGGAGAATACGCCATGACCGGTTTGGACGAAACCCCCATCGCTCCGGAGGGGCACTACGCTCTGACCGCCACCGCGGGCTGACATGGAGCCCAAGGCCCGGCTGGATCTGCGGCATCTGGCGATCTTCGCCATGCTGGGGTCCATTCAGTTTGCCGCCAAGCAGTTCCTGGAGCTCCTGCCCAACGTGGAGCTGGTCAGCACCCTCACCATGGTCTACACCCTGGTCTACCGGCGCAAGGCCCTGATCCCCATCTTTCTGTTTATTCTGATGGAGGGGGTACTTTGGGGGTTTGCGGTCTGGTGGGTCCCCTATCTCTATCTCTGGCCGCTGCTCTGGGCCGTGACTATGGCCCTGCCCAAAAACATCCCGGGCTGGCTGCAAATCCCGGTCTACGCGGGAATCTGCGCGCTCTTCGGCCTCTACTACGGGACCCTCTACGCTCCCTGGCAGGCAGCGGCCTTTCTGGGTTGGGATATGAACAAGCTGTTGGCCTGGATTGCCGCGGGTCTGCCCTGGGACGTGGTCCACGCCGTCGGCAATCTGGCTCTGGGGACTCTGATCGTTCCCCTGACGGAGCTGCTGCAGGATTTGGAGCGGCGGATCATACGCGCATAAACAACAGGAAGCTCAAAAAGCTTCCTGTCAGCCTGTCAAAGCCCCGCGGAGCCGAAGCTCCGCGGGGCTTGTTTGTCAGTGAACAATTTTTTCAGCTTGCGCGGGTTTTACGACGGAAATGCGGCCTTGACCGCGTCCACGTAGTGGAGCAGGGCGTTGAACAGATTCAGCTCCGCAGCCGTGGCATCCGGATTCAGCCGGGCCTCCCGGGCGTAGCCCTCCACGGACCAGGTCAGCGGCGTGCCGGTCTCTTCGCCGTCCGCCACCGGTACAAAGTCGTAC
>JAFYAB010000028.1 GCA_017540945.1 Oscillospiraceae bacterium
AGCTCAAGATGGAGGCCGAGCAGGCGGAGAACGACGCCCAGCACAACCATATCCATGAGCTGGGCGAGGCGGACAACGTGGAAACCATGACCAGCGAGGACAAAAAGAAAATGTGGGGCGACAATCCCATCCAGCTGTAAGCGCTTTCCGTTCTTCCGTTTCAGAACTTCGGTATTCCTTCGTTATCCCGGCATCTTTTTTTCACAACCCTTCCAAGAGAAAGAGCACCCCATCGGGGTGCTCTTTCTCTTGGTGATAAAGGAGGGGACTCGAATAACAGGAACACGACAGACCGGTGGGCTGTCGGGCGCCGCCGTCCTCGCCGGCGCCGCCTCTATCTCTGCTGCAGACAGAACATCATTTTCCAGGCAGGGCAGACATCCTGATTGACATCCGATTTTTCTTTTCTTGCAAATCTCAGCATATTACAATACAATATAATGGAATGTTTCTTTGGCAAAAAATAATTTTCTCTCCCATAAATCGGTGCGGATTGCGGCTATATAGGTGAAAGGACCTTTCAGAAGGAGGTTGTTCGATGGACGACATGGAGATCATAGCGCTCTTCGAGCAGCGGAAGGAGGAGGGCGTCGCCGCGGCGGAGCAGAAGTACGGCACATACTGCCAGTGTATCGCGCAAAATCTGCTCGGGTTCGAGGACGCCGAGGAGTGCGTCAGCGACACCTGGCTTACCGTCTGGAACCGCATCCCGCCCGCAAAACCGGAGTCCTTGCGCGCCTTCCTGGGCAAGATCACCCGCACGCTTTCGATCTCGCGGTTTCGGAGTCTGCACGCCCAAAAGCGCGGCGCCGGGCTGACGCTGCTGCTCTCCGAGTTAGAGGACTGCCTGCCTGACCCCAGGGGCGTGGAGGAAGCAGTGGAGACCCGGGAGCTGGCGCGGCTGCTCTCGGACTGGCTGCGGACCCTGCACCGGGAGGACCGGGTCTGGTTCCTGCGGCGGTACTGGTACGGCGTCTCGGTCAAGCGGCTCGCCGGGGAGGCGGGCTGTACGGAAAATCAGATGGCGCAGCGGATGCGGAAGCTCCGGCAAGCCCTGCGCGTAAAACTGGAACAGGAGGGAATTGCAATATGAGAAGCGAAAAGCTCTACGACGCGCTGACCGAGGTGGACGGCGCGCTGATCGACGAGGCGGCCGTGCCGCCCGAAAAGCAGAAGAACAACCGGCCCCCGCGGCTGCGCTGGATCGCCGCCGTCGCGGCGGTGCTGGCCGCGGCGATCCTGCTGACGGTAGTCCTGCGGCCCGGCGGGGGCGGCCTCACGGCCTACGCCCTGGAGATCCCGGTCTACCCGGACGCCGTGCCCTATCCGGACGTTTCGAGCCTGATGTCCGGCGGGGAAGTGGATCAAGAAGCCCTTGAGGCGGCTTACAACGCATGGAGCGCGGCCTGGCAGAAGCGGTGGACGGCCCGGCAAAGCTATTCCGCCGATCAGCTTCGCGGCTATCTGACCGCGGCGATCCCGGCCTTCCTGGGCGGTCACGAGGGAGAAAACGTGTCCTGCTCCCCCACGAACCTCTACCTGGCCCTGGCCATGCTGGCCGAGACCACCGGCGGCGGGACCCGGGAGCAGATCCTTTCCCTGCTGGGGGTCGCGGATATGGACAGCCTGCGGACCCTGGCAAACGATCTCTTTGTCGCCAACTACAACGACGACGGGGCGACCAAGTCCCTGCTGGCCGGGGCCGTCTGGCTCCGGGACGACCTGGACTACAACGCCGAGACCCTCAAGCGGCTGGCGGAGACCTACTACGCGGCCTCCTTCCGGGGCGAGATGGGCAGCGAGGGCTACAACAAACTGCTTCAGCAATGGCTCAACGACCAGACCGGCAATCAGCTGGCGGATCAGATCGGCGGTTTGAGCTTTGACCCAGAGACCGTGCTGGCCCTGACGACCACCGTGGACTTCTCCGACCAATGGTATATGGAATTCGAGCCGGAGCGCACCGAGGACGGGGTCTTCCACGCCGTCGGCGGCGACCTTCCCTGCAGGATGATGCGCCAGGACATCGACAGCGCCGGCTTCTATTACTGGGGGGACCGCTTCGGCGCGGTCACGCTTTCTTTCAAAGAGGGCGGCCAGACGCGCTTCCTGCTGCCCGACGAGGGCGTGACGCCGGAGGCTCTGCTGGAGGACCCCGAGGCCTTCTCCTTCCTTCTGACGCAAAATGTCTGGAATTGGGAAAACCGCAAAAACCTGATCGTCCACCTGTCCCTGCCGAAGTTCGACATTTCCTCCCAGTTCACCCTGGATCAGGCTCTCCGGGACCTGGGCCTCACCGAGGCCTTTGACCCGAAGACCGCGGATTTCAGCCCCCTGACCAAGACCGAGGGTGTGTACCTCTCGGAGATCAGGCACGGGACCCGGGTCGCCGTGGACGAGCGGGGCGTCACCGCTTCGGCCTACACCATCATCCCCGGACCCGGCGCAGCGCCGCCCCCCGACGAGGAGATCGACTTCACCCTGGACCGCCCCTTCCTCTTCGCTATCTACGGAGAAGATAATTTACCCCTGTTTGTGGGCATCGTGAACCGGCCGTAAGCACACAAGGAGGTTTTGCGATCTGAACTGAAAGCGGCATCTTTTTTGCACTACCCTTCAAAAAGAGAGGCACCCCTTTCGGGTGCCTCTCTTTTGGTGCCGTGCCTGCGGCATAAATGGTTCGGATTCGTTCATTCCACGCCGAGGACCTTGTAGTCCTGGGCTTCGACCGCGGACTTCAGGATCTCGTCGGATACAGGGGTCTTCAGGGTCACGACGGCGGTGCCGAGATTGTGGTCGGCCACGGCGCTCTCCACGCCCTCCACGGCCTCCAGGGCCTTCTTCACCCGGGCCTCACAGTGCATACACATCATGCCCTCTACCTTCAACGTCTTTTTCATGCTTGTTTCCTCCTTGTTTGTCTCCGCGGCGACGATGGGCTCCAACGCGTCCGCGCGAATGGATTTCATGGCTTTATCATGCTTCGCGTCGTGGGGCTTCACCAGGTTCAGCCGCAGCGCGTTCATGCACACAAAGAAGCTGGACAGGGCCATGGCAGCCGCGCCGTACATAGGCTTCATTTCGATCCCGTACAGCCCCATGGCCAGGGGTATGCAGACGGCGTTGTAGAAAAACGCCCAGAAGAGATTTTGGTGGATGTTGCGGATGGTGGCCCGGCTTAGGCGGATCGCCGCGGTCACGTCGCTCAGGCGGCTCTTCATCACCACGATGTCCGCCGCGTCGATGGCTACGTCGGTCCCCGCGCCGATGGCGACGCCGTTATCCGCCACGGTCAGGGCCGGGGCGTCGTTGATGCCGTCGCCCACCATGGTCACCTTGCCGAGGGATTTCAGCCGGCCGATCACCTGGGCCTTCCCGTCGGGCAGGACCCCCGCGATCACCTGATCCACCCCGGCCTGCTTTGCGATGGCCCTGGCCGTGCGCTGGTTGTCGCCGGTCAGCAGGACCGTGCGCACGCCCATGCCGCCCAGCTCCCGGATCGCCCGGGCGGAATCCGCCTTGATGGGGTCCGCTACCGCGATCATGCCCAGAAGTTTGCCGTCGTATGCAAAGAGCAGGGGCGTCTTGCCCTCCTCTGCGAGCCTGTTGGCTTGGTCCTCCACGTCCCGGGAGACCAGGCCCTTTTCTTTCAAGTATTTGAGACTTCCGCCCAGCAGCGGCTTTCCGTCGAGGACGGCCCGCAGGCCGTTGCCCGGCAGGGCCTCGAAGCCCGTGACCTCCGAGAGTGCCATTCCCTCCGCGGCGGCAGTGACGGCCTTTGCCAGGGGGTGCTCGCTGTTCTTCTCCAGGGAGGCGGCCAGCCGCAGCAGCCCGTCCCTATCCGTGTTCAGCGGGACCAGATCCGTGACCTTGGGCTCGCCCTCGGTGACGGTGCCGGTCTTGTCCAGGGCGATGATCTGAGTCCTGCCCGCGCCCTCCAGGGCGGCGGCGGTCTTATACAGCACGCCGGTCCTCGCGCCCACGCCGCTGCCCACCATGATGGCCACGGGGGTCGCCAGGCCCAGGGCGCAGGGACAGGAGATCACCAGCACCGAGATGCCCCGGGCGATGGCGAAGGCGAAGCTCCGTCCCGCGATCAGCCAGCCGATCAGGGTCAGGATTGCCAGGCCGATCACCGCCGGGACGAAGATCCCGGAGACCTTGTCCGCGATCCGGGCCAGGGGGGCCTTGGTGGCCGCGGCGTCGGAGACCGTGCGGATGATCTGGGCCAGGGTGGTGTCCTCGCCCACCCGGGTGGCCCGGCATTCGATATAGCCCTGCTGGTTCATGGTGGCGGCGCTGACCGGGTCGCCCTCCTGCTTGTCCACGGGGATGCTCTCGCCGGTCAGGGCGGACTCGTTCACCGCCGTCATGCCCTTGACGATGACCCCGTCCACCGGGATCTGCTCGCCGGGCCGGACCACGAAGATATCCCCGGTCTGCACCTGCTCGACGCCGACCTCGGTTTCCACGCCGTCCCGGAGCAGCACGGCGGTCTTGGGGGCCAGCTTCATAAGACCCTTGAGGGCGTCGGTGGTGCGGCCCTTGGACATCGCCTCCAGCATCTTGCCCACGGTGATCAGTGTCGGGATCATGGCGGCGGACTCGAAGTACAGGTTCATGCCGTACTTCATCACGGTCCCGTGGTCGCCCTCCCCCTGGGCCAGGATCATCAAAAATAATTCCACCAGGGAATACCCGAAGGAGGCGCTGGAGCCCAGGGCCACCAGGGTATCCATGTTCGGCGCCCCGCGGAAAAGGGAGCTGAAGCCGGAGGTGAAGAACTTTCCGTTGATGACCATGACGGCCACGGCCAGCAGCAGCTCGAAGAGCCCCAGGAACACGTGGTTGTCAAAGGCCTTCGGGGCCGGCCAGCCCCACATCCCGTGGCCCATGGAGAAATACATGAGGATCAGCAGGATCGGCACGGAGAGCCAAAGCCGCTTTTTCAGCTTCGGGGTCTCGTGATCCTTCAGGGCCTCGGCGTCCGCCCAGGAGGGAGCGCCGTCGGCTTCGTTTTTTTGCGCCGCGTTCTTCGGCTTCGCGCCGTAGCCGGCTGCCTCCACGGCCTTGACGATCTCCGCGGGGGAGGCGGTCCCCTCCACGCCCATGGAGTTGGTCAGCAGACTCACCGAACAGCTCGTCACCCCGGGCACGCCGGACACCGCCTTTTCCACCCGGGCGGAGCAGGCGGCGCAGCTCATGCCCGTGACTTGATATTGTTCCATCCTTCGCTTGCCTCGCTATTTCATCAGCTTTTTCAGGATCTCCATCAGCTCGTCCACGGCCTCGTCCCGGCCGGCGCGGATGTCCTCGGTGACGCAGCTGTGCAAATGGCTGGCCAGCAGGGTCCGGCAGAAGCCGTTCAGGGCTGCCTGCACCGCGGAGGCCTGGGTCAGAACGTCCGGGCAGTACGCGTCCTCCTCCAGCATCCGCTGCAGGCCCCGGACCTGCCCCTCGATCCGCTTCAGGCGGTTCATCAGCTCGCGCCGCTCTTTTTCATCCCGCAGCTTTTTGCGCACGGTGCAGCACGGTGCTTCGGTGATCTCGGCCATATCCATCGCTCCTTTCGATACCCCACTGGGGTATCTCTCTTTGCCTGCATTATATACCCGCAGGGGGTATTTGTCAAGAGGCGCCCGTGTTTTTTTCTGATCGAGTTTTCCGCGATCACAGAAGCGCGGGCTGCGGCAGGTAACGAAGCCCCGGAATGATTGCGGAGTATGCAGGCCTCTTTCGTGACTTTCCCTTCCCGTTCGCGTTCTCCGCAGGCTCAGCTGTGCGCCGCTTCGCTTTGCTCCTGCGCGGGGCGTGGAAGCCTGCCATCGATGCGGTTTTTTCTGTTGCTATTCTGTGCTGATTCTGCTATACTCTGATCAGAAGCTTTCAGAAGAATCTCTGAGGAAGATCCTGGGATCATCCAGCCCTCTGAGGGGACCCGGGGGCGCGGCGTCGCCCGTTTCAAAAGAATTGAACAAACACAAGGAGGCAAAGTATGAACAGATCCAACAACGCTGAAATGGAGTTTTGCGTAAACCATGTGCCGGCGTCCGATGATCGCTGGCTGCGGATCATGGACGAGGAAAGCGTCAGAAAAGCCCTTCGCTTTCACCGATCCTTTCCGGAATATGAGGTCACACCGCTGCAGGTCCTGAAAAGGATGGCGTCCTACCTGGGGATCCGGGGCCTGTATGTCAAGGATGAGTCCTATCGCTTCGGCTTGAACGCCTTCAAGGTTCTGGGCGGCTCCTTTGCGATGGCCAGCTATATTGCCGACCGCACCGGTCAATCCGTGGACGAACTGCCCTACAGCGTGCTTTCCTCCGCCGAATTCCGGGAGCGGATGGGCCAGACCACGTTCTATACGGCGACCGACGGCAACCACGGACGCGGCGTGGCCTGGGCCGCCCACCGGCTGGGGCAGAAGGCCGTCGTGCGCATGCCCCGGGGCTCGGCGGAGACCCGTCGGGCCAACATCGCCAAGGAAGGCGCGGAGGTGAGCATTGAGGATCTCAACTATGACGAATGCGTGCGCCTGGCGGCTTCCCAGGCAAAGGCCGATCCGAACGGCGTCATCGTACAGGATACCGCCTGGAAGGGCTATACGAACATTCCGGCCTGGATCATGCAGGGCTACGGCACCCTGGCGCTGGAGGCCGACCGGCAGCTGCTGGCAAACGGCGTGGAACGGCCGACCCATGTGATCGTGCAGGCGGGCGTTGGTTCCCTGGCGGGGGCCGTCGTCGGCTATTTCGCAAACAAATTCAAGGGAAACGAACCGATCATGTGCGTCTGCGAGGCCGGCTCCGCGGCCTGCCTGTACCGGTCCGCGAAGAAAGGGACCGGAAAGACGGTGAAGGTGGAGGGCAAGCTGGACACCATTATGGCCGGCCTGGCCTGCGGCGAGCCCAACGTGATCGGCTGGGATATCCTCCGCAACCACGCCGCCGGCTTTGCCGCCTGCCCGGACTGGATGAGCGCCCAGGGCATGCGCATGTACGGCGTTCCCCTGGCCGGCGATCCCACCATCATCTCCGGAGAATCCGGCGCCGTGACCATGGGCTTCCTGGCCTCCGTTACAAGATACCCACGGTATGCCGGGATCAAGGAAGCGCTGAAGCTGGATGAGAATTCCGTCGTGCTGTTGATCTCCACGGAGGGTAACACGGATCCGGTCCGCTTCCGGGAGGTCGTCTGGAACGGCCTGTACGGGATCCGGCACCGGGGCGAGGAAGTGATCCGGTAGCTTTCCCGGGCAGGACTGAAAAAGAGACATCCGAACGGATGTCTCTTTTTCTGCCGCGGGAGGATTTCGGAGCCTCCAAGAGCTCTCCCCGCTACTGCCGCGGGAGGATTTATAGCTGCCGGGGCAGGAGGGCGGCGCAGTCTGCGGGGCCCTGACGCAGCATTTTCAGGCCGTGGAGCAGCGGCCCGAAGACCGGCTCCAGATTCTCCAGGGCGGCCCTGGGGCTCCCGGGCAGGTTGACGATCAGGGTCCTGCCGCGGATCCCGGCCGTACCCCGGGACAACATCCCCCGGAGCGTGATCTGGAGGGCACGGGCCCGCATGGCCTCGCCCACGCCGGGACAGAGCTTTTCACAGACCGAGGCGGTGGCCTCCGGGGTAACGTCCCTGGGGGCGAAGCCGGTGCCGCCGGTGGTGAGCACCAGGGCGATATCCTCCTCCGCCGCCCGACAAAGGGCCTCCATGATCCGCTCCTTCTCATCCGGCACCAGGCCGCGGCTGATCTCCGAAAAGCCGTTTTCCCGGAGCCAGGCCTCCAGGGCGGGGCCGCTCAGGTCCTCCCGCTCCCCCGCGGCGCAGCGGTCGGACACCGTCAGAATGTGGATGTGAGTTTTTTCCTCCAAAACGCTTCCTCCCTTCCCCGCTCGCTCCCCCGTCATTTTCCGAAGGGGCAGACGGGATAGCGGCAGCTCTCGCAGCCCAGGCAGAGCCCGCCCTCTCCCAGCACCACAAAGTCCCGCTTCTCCATGGGCAGATCGGCGGCGATCCGCGGCAGCGCCAGGTCGAAGATCGTCGCCTTGGCGTACATGACGCAGCCGGGCAGACCCATAATGGGCGTGCCGTCTTCAAAATAGCCCAGCAGGAACATGGCCCCGGGCAGCACCGGCGCGCCGTAGGTGACGATCCGAGCCCCGCTGGCCTTGATGGCCCCGGGGGTGTTGTCGTCGGGATCCACACTCATGCCGCCGGTGCAGAGGATCATATCCGCCCCTTCGGACCGGGCCCGGTCGATGGCTGCGCGGATGTTTTCGACTCCGTCGCCGGTCAGCTCCTGATAGATCGCGCTGATCCCGTAGGCCTCCAGCTTTTGCAGCAGCACCGGGGTGAATCTGTCCTGGATGCGCCCGGTTTTGACCTCGTTTCCGGTGGTGAGGATGGCGGCAGTCTTGCGCTGGTAGGGCGCCAGCCGCAGGATGGGCTCGCCGCCCGCGGCGGCCTCCGCCGCTTCCAGCTTCTTCTTGTCGATGATCAGGGGGATCACCCGGGTGCCGCAGAGCTTGTCTCCCTTCCGCACCGGCGTATAGCCGTGCCGGGTGGCGATCATCAGCTCGTCGATGGCGTTGACGGCGTTCAAGCGCTCCGTATCCACCAGAAACAGCCCGTCCCGGGCGGCCCGCAGCTCGATCTTACCCTCTCGGACCTCCGAAGCCTCCATGCCCTCGTTTTGGCAGAGCCGGCAGAGCCGCTCCGCCGCCTCGTTCTCGTGGAGCATCCCAGGGCTCATCTCCCAGACGTAGAGATGCTCCTTGCCCATGGACAGCAGCACCGGGATGTCGGCTTCGGTGACGATGTGGCCCTTCCGGAAGCGGGCCCCCTTGTATTCGCCGGGGATGATCTGGGTCAGGTCGTGGCAGAGCACATGCCCGACGGCCCGGGTGGTTTCGATCAGCTTCATAGGGTTTCCTCCAATCGGATTTCGTCGCCGGGGCAGATCGTGCCTTCCTCCAGCACGATGGCGAAGATCCCCTCCGTGGGCATCACGCATTTGCCGGCAGCCTGCTTGATGGCGCAGTCATTGTGGCACTCCTTGCCGATCTGCGTCACCTCCAGAAGAGCGGGCCCCACCCGGAGCCGGGTCCCGACGGGCAGCGTCTTGAGCTCGATCCCCTCCGTCACGATGTTCTCCGCGAAGGCCCCGGGGCTCAGGTTCAGGCCCGGCTGCCGCATGGTGTCGACGCTCTCCCGGGCCAGCAGACTCAGCTGCCGGTGCCAGTTGCCCGCGTGGGCGTCCCCCAGGATGCCATAGCTCCGCTTGAGCTCGATCCGGGGCACCTCCCGTTTTCGGACACCCCTGCGCTCGCTGACGCAGACCGCGATCACGCTTGCCATGTGAATCCCTCCCGCAGATAGTCTCCGCTCTTGCCGCCGGTCTTCTCCACCAGGCGGATGCCGGTGATCTCCATGTCCTTTTGCAGGGCCTTGCACATATCGTAGATGGTGAGGGCGGCGGCGGACACGGCGGTCAGCGCCTCCATCTCCACCCCGGTCTCCCCCCGACACTTGACCTGGGCCAGGATCTCCACCGCCTCCTCCCGGAGGGCGAAGCGGACGTCCACCCCGGTCAGCCCCAGGGGATGACACATGGGGATCAGCTCCCAGGTCCGCTTGGCCGCCATGACAGCTGCCACCTGGGCCACGGCCAGCACGTCCCCCTTGGAGACGCCTCCCCTACGGATGGCCTCCACGGTGGAGGCCGCCATTCGGACCGTGCCCAGGGCGGAGGCCGTGCGGAAGCTCTCAGGCTTCCCGCTCACGTCCACCATTCTGGCGCGGCCCTCCTCGTTGAAATGCGTAAACTCCATGCCCTTATCCTCCGATCTGATACATGGTCCGGGGCGTCTCGCTGCCCCCTCGCTCCCTGAGCCGGTGGCAGGGCGGCTTGGCCGCGATGGTTTTCGCGATGGCCGCCCGCAGAGCCTCCCCGTGCAGGCCCCGGACAGAGAACTCCGCCTCGGAGTGCAGGCAGGGCTTCAGCTTCCCGTCCGCCGTCAGGCGGATCCGATTGCAGCTGTCGCAGAAGCGGCGGCTCAGGGCCCGGATCAGACCCACGGTGCCCGGAGCCCCCGGCAGACGATAGCGCTCCGCCACACCGTCTCTGTCCAGCGCCTCCAGCTCCGGCAGCGCCCGGAGCACGCAGTCCGCGGAGACAAAGCGCTCCGGCGGCATGGCGGCGCCGACTCCCAGGGGCATCAGCTCGATGAAGCGCACGCTGACGGGACGGGTCCGGGTGAGCTCCGCCAGGGCGGGGATCTCGTCGAGATTGAGACCGCCCAGCAGGACGGTGTCCAGCTTGGTGTGTTGGAAGCCCGCCGCTTCGGCGGCCTCCAGCCCGGCCAGCACCTCCTCCACCCGGCCGCAGCGGGTGATCTCCCGGAAGCACCGCGGGTCCAGAGCGTCGAGGCTGATATTGAGACGGTCCAGCCCGGCCTCCTTCAGAGGCGCGGCCAGCTTGGGCAGCAGGCTGCCGTTGGTGGTCATGGTGAGCTCCTCGATCCCGGGGACAGCCCGAAGCATCCGGCAGAGCTCCACAATCCCGGGCCGTACCAGGGGCTCGCCCCCTGTCAGCCGCAGCTTGCGGATTCCGCATTCCGCCGCGGCGGCGGCCAGCTCGACGATCTCCTCCAGACGAAGCAGCTCCGCATGGGGCCGCTTCGGGACTCCCTCCGGCTCCATACAGTACACGCAGCGGTAGTTGCAGAGATCCGTCACGGAGATCCGCAGATATTCAATTTTCCGTCCGTAGGAATCCAGCATACCGCATTACTCCGTCAACAGCAGAATTGCCTCCGATGAGAAATAGACCGTAAGCTCCGCATCCGCTGCGGGCGGCGCGTGCAGGCCCTTGTCATATTCCATGCGCAGCAGCCCGCCTCCGGGCGTCCGCAGCATGACGATGTAGGAAAACACATTGTCGATCACCCGCTCCACCCGGCAGGACAGGGCGTTTTCCGCGGGCTCGAAGTCCAGGCTGTGGGCCCGGACCCCCACATGGCTCAGGCCGACGGGGATCGGCCCCGCCGGGCGAAGGCACACGCCCCAGTCGGCGCACCAGAGCCCGTCGCTCCGACGCACCGCCCGGGAGAAATTCTTGCAGCCGGAGAGTCTGGCGGCGCTGAGGGTCCTGGGTGCCCGCATCAGCTCCTTCACGGAGAGGATCCCCCCGGCGCGGCCCTCGGTCAGCACACAAACATTCGGACACAGGCGGGTCACCTCGTCCCGGCTGTGGGAGACGAAGAGCACGTCGCCGCCGAAGCGGTCCAGCAGCTCCATCAGCTCCAGCTCCAGCTTCCACTTCAGGGCTTCGTCCAGGGCCGAGAAGGGCTCGTCCAGCAGCAGAAGCTCCGGCTCGCTCAGCAGGATCCGCGCCAGGGCGACCCGCTGCTGCTGGCCGGCGGAGAGCTCGCTCGGGCGCCGGTTTTCCAGGCCCTCCAGACGAAAGGCCGTCAGCTTTTCCGCGATTTTGGTCCGGCGCTCCCTCTGGGGCAGTCTGCGAACCGCCGCGTTCAGATTCTGCGCCACCGTCATATTGGGAAAAAGCGCGTACTGCTGGAACAGATAGCCCACCCGCCGTTTCTGGGGCGGCAGATCGACGCCTTCTTCGCTGTCGAAGAGCACCCGGCCGTTCAGCACGATGCGGCCCCTGTCCGGCGTCTCGATGCCCGCGATGCACTTGAGGGTCATGCTCTTGCCGCAGCCCGAGGCGCCCAGCAGGGCCAGCATGCCGCCTTCGCTCTCCAGAGAGACGTCCAGCGGGAAGCTGCCCAGCCGCTTTTGGATCCGAACCGAAAGGCTCATGGATGCGCCTCCCTTCCCCGGAGCGCCCGCCGCGGGCCTCTGTTCCGCCGTTCCAGCAGATTGACCGCCAGCATCACCACGGCGGAGAGCAGGATATTCACCGCGATCCATCTGAGGGCCAGGGCGTCGCTGCCGATGCGCCAGAGCTGATACACCTCGGTGGCGATGGTGGCCGTGTGGCCCGGCGTGTAGCCGGCGACCATGGAGGTGGCGCCGAATTCGCCCATGGCCCGGGCAAAGGACAACACCACCCCCGCCAGGATTCCCTGGCGGCAGCAGGGCATGCGGATGCGCCAGAATATATACGTGTTGGAGAGGCCCAGGGTCCGTCCGGCCTGGGCCAGGGTCTCGTCGAAGCTCTCAAAGGCGCCCCGGGCCGTGCGGTACATCAGCGGAAACACCACCGCTGACACGGCAAAGATCGCCGACCACCACTGCATCACCAGCTTTTGGGAAAAGGTGTCGTAGACCCATTTGCCCAGGCCCCGGTTCGGGCTCAGCACAAGCAGCAGCAGATAGCCCACCACCGTAGGCGGCAGGACCAGGGGCAGGGTCAGGATCACGTCCAGCACGCCCTTGAGCAGACGGGGCAGCTTCGCGATATAATAGGCGGCTGCAATGCCGCTGAAAAAGACGATCACCGCGCAGATCAGCGCGATCCGCAGGGAATTCCAAAACGGAAACCAGTCCATAGGCTCCTCCCCTTGTCAGAATAGGCCCAGGCGCCAACAGTCCTTGTCTGTATACTATACTACGAAATACGAAAAAAGGGAAGTCTTTTCACTTCCCTTTTTTCACGCCATGTTTATTGGACCGGTGTGAAGCCCACGGCTTCAAAGACCGCGGAGGCCGCTGGCGTCCTGAGGAAATCCAGGAAGGCCTGGGCCTGCTCCGGGTGCCGGCTGGTCTTCAGCACCGCCGCCGGGTAGATCACCTGGCCGCACATCTCCGCGGTGGCGGTATCCACCACGGTCAGACCGGCGGAGAAGGCGTCGGTCTGGTAGATGATCCCGCAGTCCACGGCATTCTCGCTGACCTGGGACGTGACCTCCTTGACGTTGCTGCCATAGGTGATGCAGCCCTTTCTCGCCAGCTCCCTCTCGTCCAGGCCGAACCAGTTCAGGATCTTCTGGGTGTACTGGCCCACCGGGACGTCCTCGTTGCCCATGGCCATCAGGATCTCGCCGCGCTCCAGGGCGGCCTTGAGGTCCGCGTAGCTGTGGATCCCCTTGGGGTTGCCCTGGGGCACCGCCAGGGCGACCTTGTTCTCCAGCAGATTGCAGCGGCTGTCCGCCACAACAAAATCGAGCCCGTCCGGGTTGATCTCGGCTCCTGCGTTGACGTCCAGCTGATTCATCTGCTTCTGTCCCGCGGAGATGAACAAATCGCAGTCGGCGCCCTTCTCGATGTTGGTCTTCAGAGTGCCGGAGGACTCGAAGCTGAACACCAGCTTGACCTCCGGCGCAGTCTCCTTGTAGAGCGCGGCGATCTCGTTCAGCGTCTCCGTCATGGATGCGGCGGCGAACACGATCAGCGTTGTCTCCTTTTCCTCCTTCCCACAGCCGGCAAACAGGCCCAGAAGCAGCATCAGGGCCAGAATCAGTGCAATGGTTTTCCGCATGTTGTATTTTCCTTCTTCTCAGTTCGTTATATTTATATCAGAATAGCGCTATTGACAGTATAGCACGCTTTCCCCCGCCGCGCAAGTATTTTTCCGCAAATTTTATCTGTTTACCGGACGGCCCGAAATACGAACGCCCTCCGCCGCCGAACGGAAGGCGTCCGTATGCGTTTCTTGATTGGGGGTCAGTTATCCGCCCGGTTATAGCCGTTCTTCATGGTCTCCGAGGAGGCACGCAGGACCTTGTACAGGGTCTTGGTGCTCTGTTCCTTTGCCATCTTCGCCAGCTTTTCATTTGCCTCGGCGGCAAGGCTGTAATCCCCGCTCTCCAGCATCTTCCGATCGTACTCCAGAACCAGCTGGCGGCCCTTCGTCATGACCGCGCTCTGGTAGCGGTCGATATGCTGGACACACTGGTTGTAGCTGTGGTCCGCCAGGGCGCCCAGCAGGGCGCTGGTCCAGTAGAAATTCTCCGTGGACACGTCCAGGCTGACCTTCGCCAGGTAGTCCGGCATCTTTTCCACGCAGGTGTAGACCGGCAGCAGGGCGTCAAAGCTGGTGGAGGCGAAGCAGATCCACTCCACGCCCCGGAGCTCCACGGGCATGCCGTCCCGGATCTGGCAGACGGAGGTAACGCCGGTGCGGTTGATGCCGATGGATCGGTATTTGCCCCGGACGCCGGTGTCGTGGTTCAGGTAGGGATTATAGGGGGTGCCCTGGTAGTTGGAGGAGAGCAGGTATTTCACGTCCTCCACCGCCAGCTTCCGCTCGGGAACGAAGGCCCAGGGGATGTCGTCGCTCTCCGGGGTGAAATCCGCCTCGGGTCCATCCCAGCGCCAGCGCCGGGGACAGAGATACCGGCCCATGAACCAGGCCCGGGGGGTGTTGTAGACATGGTCCTGATCCGTATGGGAGCCGAAAATGTTGCGGGGGTTGAAGACGCCGTTCTGGTTGCAGTCCAGGCGGTTTTCGGCGATGAATGTCCGCAGGTCGGCGGAGCAGAGATGGGCCTTCTCCTCGCCGTAGGCGTCCTCCAGGTCAAAGCTGTCCATACCGAACTGGTTGGGCATAATCACCACCACGTCGTCGGGGACCCGCTTGGCCATCCAGTGGTGGCCGCCGATGGTCTCCATCCACCAGACCTCGTTTTCGTCGTTGAAGGCGACGCCGTTGGACTCATAGGTGCCGTAGCGCTCCAGCAGGGCTCCCAGCCGCAGCACGCCCTCCCGGGCGGAGCGGATGTAGGGCAGGACCAGCACCAGGATATCCTCCTCGCCGATGCCCCCGGGGACCTCCTTCTCCCGGCGGGACTTAGCCTTTTTCAGCTCCACCAGAGGGTCCGCCGCCAGGACCCGGGGATTGGAGGTAATGGTCTCGGTGGCGGTCATACCGACGCCGGCGGCGTTGATGCCCGTGGCCGCCCAGACGCCGTTGGCCGGGTTCACGCTGGGGCAGGCGGTATAGGCCAGAGGCTCCTCCGGCAGCTCCACCGTCACATGGGAAATCACGCTCTTGTATTTTCGCTTCTGCTGCTTGGGGGTGATGACGATCAGCTTCTTTTCGTCAAAATGCCCGTCGTCGGTACGGGCGATCATGGTGGACTTGTCGTTGGAGGCCTGCTTGCCCACCAGGACGGTTGTGCATGGCATAGTGATTCCTTCCTTTCTCGTCTATCGGAAAAACTGGCTCTTATATTATAGCACGTTTTCCGCCGCGGCGCAACCGGAGAACCGCGTGAGTCTATTGACTATGTGGGCGAAGTTCTGTATAATGAAGCATATCAAAACGCCCGGAGCTTTGGGGGAAAGGAGACCTCTATGGAAGCGAAGACCAGCCTTTTGCGCGTCGAAGAGGACGGGGCGTATTATCGCGTCCTCCTTCCCTGTCCCGGTCGCCGCGCTGCGGACAGCGCGCCCGCTCTGGAGTTCAAGCTTACGCCGGAAGGCGTCCTGAGCTTCGACAACCGGCAGCCGGAGGCCCGCCTCTGCGCAAGGCACCGCTCTTCCAGACTTCTCGCGGAGGAAATGATCCGGGCAGCCCAGACCCGCGTTCCCGGCGCTCTGGGCGGGCGGACCCACCGCGCCGTTGCCTTCGAGCTGCGGGTGCATTACTGCGCCTTCCGTCTTGGCGTCCTCCGCAGCCATTCCGTCACCGCCGAAATCGGCAGCTTCCGCCCGGACGCCGCCGACTACGATTCCAACGCCGTCTGGTTTGAGCACCCCTTCCGCAGCGCACCCGCCATCCTGAAGGCTCTGTTCATAGGCTAAGCCGCAAACCGTTCCAAGGCTACGCCGCAAAAAAAGGATTGCATTTCCCATCAAAATCGTTTATAATCTTTTTGCGGAAAACCCCGCAAAACAGCCGAATATCTCCGGGTTTCGCTCAGCTTGGTATCGCGCTTGGATTCTTCCGCATGTAACACCCCCCGCGTTCGATCGAAATCCGAAATCCCCGGAGGCCTTGTAAAACCTCAGGTTTTCGCCCCTTTCCCCTTCGCAAAATCTCTCGAACATGGCCCTTTGACCACATGTTTGACCACAACTGAAAAATCATCCGGGTTTAGCGAAGTTTGGTATCGCGCTTGGTTTGGGACCAAGAGACCGTGGGTTCAAGTCCCGCAACCCGGACCATGTCGAGTGTTCATAACGGATTTGAGTTATGAACACTCGACATTCTTTTTTTCATGGTCTGCCGTCCGTTTGGGCGGCGTTTTTCTTTCTTCAGGCAATCGCTTCTGCCGGACGGTGTTCCGGTTTGGGCTTCTCTGGCAGGTACTCAACGGCGACGCCCTGGCGGGTTTCAGCTCTGTGGTTTTCCTGCTGAAAAAGAGCATCCTCGAAATCCGCTTCGCTCAGGTCGATATAGCCTACGAAGCGGTAGTAGATCACGACGCGCTGGGTGCGGTGCTTGCCCTTGCCCTCCGTCTCGTAGACGTCGATGTGGTCGATCAGCTCCTGGAGCAGCGGCGCGGTGAGGGTGCCCATCTCCATAAATCTGCGGATCGCCTGCAAGAAGCTGTCCCGGCCCTGCTGCATGGAGCCAAGCTCGGAGAGCCGCTGGCGGTAGTCCGAAATCTTGTTTTTCAGTTCCATCCGCTCTACCTCGTACTTATGTGAGAGCTGCATGAACCACTCGTCCGTCACCTTGCCGCTGGCGTTGTCCTCATAGAGCTTTTCATACATCCGCACAACCGTATCGTTTCTGGCAATTGCCTTCTGCAGCTCTCCTTCCAGACGCTTCTGCTCCGCAAGCATATCCCGGTTCGTTTTCTGCGCCAGGATATCCGCAAAGGCTTCCTCGTCATACCGCAGAAACAACGCCAGCCGCCGCAATTCCAACAGCACGACCTGCTCGATAGCGTCAGCCCGAATATAATGCCGGGAGGTACAAGTTCCGCCGTAGTCGCCCGAATAATTGGAACAGGAAAAGAAATGAATGTCCTTATTGCGCGTATTGGTGTGATGCCAGAGCTTGCTGTGGCAATCCGCGCAGTAGAGATAATCGGTCAGAAGATGCTTGGGTCCGTTTTCTGCCTTTGGCGCACGGCGTTTTGTCTTTTTGATCTTCTGCTGTACCTGCTCAAAGGTATCCCGGTCAATGATTGGTTCATGCTTGCCCTTGAAAACTACCCAGTTTTCCTCCGGGTTTTCGATGCGCTGCTTATTCTTGAAGCTCTTGGAGTAGGTCTTAAAGTTGATCACATCACCGCAATACTCCTGCTGGCGCAAAATCTTCTCCACCGTCGTGTGCTTCCAGAGATAGGGATTGGGCTGTGTCTTCTTTCCGCCGCGACCTTCGCCGCGCTCCCGCCAGTAGGCAGTGGGATTGAGAATCTTCTGATCTGTCAGAATCCGGGCAATGCTCTCGTTTCCCTTGCCCTCAATGCAAAGCTGGAAGATCCGCCTGACTATGGCTGCCGCCTCCGGCTCGATGATCCAGCGCTTCTTGTCCTCCGGCGATTTGATATAACCGTAAGGCGGCTGGCTCAGCGGCTCTCCGAGATTACCCCGGATGCGGTGAGCAGAACGAACCTTACGGGAAATGTCTCTGGCGTACATCTCATTCATAATGTTCTTGAAGGGGGCGATCTCGTTCTCGCCCTCGTCGCTGTCCACCATGTCGTTGACGGCAATGAAGCGGACGTTCCGATCCGGGAAATAATTGTCCGTATAATGGCCGACGGAAACGTAATCACGGCCCAATCTGGAAAGGTCCTTCACCATCACGGTGGTAACGTAGCCAAGATCAATGTCGTCCAGCATGGATTGGAAGCCGGGACGATTGAAGTTTGTCCCGGTGTATCCGTCGTCCACATAGAACTTGGTGCTTCCAAGCCCCAGCTCCTTTGCCTTCTGAGAAAGAAGGCGTTTTTGATTTCCAATGGAATTGCTCTCGCTTTCGCTGCCGTCGTCACGGGACAGGCGGCAGTAGAGCGCAGCGATGCCTGTGGGTTCGGCTTTACGCTTCGGCTGCATAATTTCCTCCTTCCTCGGCAGCCGGGCACACATATTCCGACTCCATATTACGGTTTGCGCCGGCATCCGTCAAATCTGCGAAATCGTTATTCAGATAATGACAGACGCGGTCAAAGATGGTTTTCTCTTTCTGCTTCTTTGCTTTGAAATCAATCGGTGCGTAACGGCTTCCCACCTGATAGGTCACGCTGTTGACCACATAGCTGCGCGCAGGGGCACCAAGCCCGAAAAGGTAGTAATTGTCTCTCATGGCGGCCTCCTTATCTTGCGTCCCGGCTGCGGTCCCGCTGGCGCTTCAGGAGTTCCAGTCCCTTCAGGATGTCCTGCTCGATATCAGCGGCGGTGTAGTGATCCGGGAAGAATCTGCCAAAGGTCTCCCGCTTCAGACGAATATGCTCTTGCTGGTTGGGTTTGGGCTCTGCCAGGGTCTTTTCAATCATCCAACGGTCCAGGGCTCCGACGTTATAAGCCTTGTGCAGTCGCACGGCCTGAGCGTAGGACGGTGTGCAGTCGTTTCGTGCCATGGCGTCCAGCAAGTCGGATTGGGCATCAATGGGAAGATAGGACAGCTCTACGCCGACGGAGAAGGCGATCTTGCCCTCGTCCATCATAGTCAGCAGCTCCGGCAGCAGATTGGTTAGCCGGATATAGCGGAACACCTGGTCCCGGCTTTCGTTGGAGGCCGCACCGATCTCCGCTGCGGTATCCAACTTCGTCGCAACTTGCGACAAAGTGAGATCCGTTCGTCGGCCCTGCCGTTTTAATGCCTCCATTTTGAGCTTGTAGGCAAAGGCCTTCTCCGAAGGCAGCAGGCGCTCCCGGTGGAGGTTGCTGTCCACCACCAGCACCGCAGCCTGGTCCCGGCTGAAGGGATAAACAAAGGCGGGAACCGTTTCGATTCCCGCCAGCCTCGCGGCATGGGCACGCCGGTGCCCGGATATGATTTCATAACGGTAGGGATCGTTCTCTGCCGGGCGGACGATCAGCGGATTCAGAATGCCGTTCTCCCGGATGCTCTCGACCAGGGCCTCCATGTCCGCATTGTCCTCTACCTTGTAGGGATGCCCTTCAAAGGGCACCAGGTTTGTAATGGAAATCTGTTTTACATCTTTCATTTTGTGATCCTTTCCTCTCATAGAGATTTTTGTGATTTGATTACCGTTCGCGGCCTCGTTCGCGTTGAAGCTCCTTGCTTTCCAGGTCATGTTCCGCTTCCAGTAGGCCCAACAGGTGCTCCCAGCGGTCCTCGATTCGCTTGGCAACGGCAAGCTCTTTCCGAAGCGGTTTCAGTTCTTCGGTGGCTGCCGCGATTTTCTGCTTGTATTCCTCCGTCAGCTCCGGCGGCTTCGGCCTGCGAAGCTTGTTCCGGCATCGCTGCCGCTCCGCCTCCAGGCCATTGATCTTTTCCTCTGTTTCCGTCTGAAACAAAGAAAGCTCCTGAACCGTGTGGATACCCTTCCCGGTCAGGAGCTTCTGTTCTTCAATGATCTGATCCAGCTTTGCCAACTCCATCCGCATGGAGGGAGACATAGGCTGTGCGTTCTGCCGTTTTGCGTTCTCGTTCTGCGCTAAGCCCAACAGCATGAGCACCATATAGAACACCAGATCCACCAGGACCGTGCCGGTATCCCTGGCGTGGCGAATGTCATAGTCCAGCTGTCGTTCCAGGCTCAAAAGCGGAAGCGGTCTGCGTTTCGGCGGCAGGTGGCTGTTGTAGACGATCAGGAAATGATTGTCGTCCAGATGGTCGCGGAGAATGCTTTGGATTTTGTTCACGGGATAACCGATGCTGTCCAGCCGGACGGCGCGGCTCCAATCCGGGGCCTTGACGGAGATATGCTCGTAGCTGTCTCCACGAACGATGGTGTAGCCCTTTTGCCGCAGACGCTGCAGGAAATCATCCATCCGGTAAACGTAAGCGAGGCATTCCTCTACATCATGCTTCAGAATGTCCCGGTGCGTCAGCTTCCCGGCCTTGTGGACCCAATAGGCGTCCTTCTCAGTCTGATACAGCTTTGATTTGCCCAGCACGGACAGCTCGTGATCCAGACACAGAGCGTCAGATACCTCCCGCAGCCGCACATGGTCCCGGATCTTGTTCTGGAACTTCTCACCGGTTTTGAAGCTGACGGAATTGACAATAAAATGGTTGTGCAGCGAATCGGTGTTCAGATGGGTCGTGACGACCACCTCATAATCCGGCCACATACGGCGGGCGGTCTCAAGCCCGATCTCATGGCAGGTCTCCGGCGTCAGCTCTCCGGGACGGAAGCTTTGATACCCGTGGTAGGCCACGTTGCCCTTCAGCTTGCCGAAGCGCCGTTTGGTCTCCATCATGGACCGGCAGGCAGTTTCCAGCGGACAGTTCAGCGCCGTGACGTACATCCGCTGATCGGTCTTCTCCGCGTTGGCGGCGTATTCCAGGGTGCGGTAGAGGTCTTCATCCAGATACTTCCGGTCTATGGTTTTGTCCGGGTTCTCGGCATAGTCGATCACGTCCTTCAAGCGGCCTTTGACGGGCCAAAAGCCTGTGGTCGCCATGGTTATCCTCCCGTAAGCTCCGCCCGGATTTCCTCCGGCGTCTGTTTCTCCGGAAGGAAGTAAGTGTCCCGGAGCTTCTGGAAGGCGGCCTTGTAGCGGGCATCGTATTCCGGCGAAGGCGCGTGGTTCATGAGCCAGAGCAGATCGCTGTGGATGCGCCAGTAGCCCTCCCCAGGCGGGAAGGCTCTGGGCGAATAGCCCAAAGCCCGCTGCCGCAGGTATTCCCCCTGGGAGAGGCCGCAGGCCTCCGCCAGCTTTTCGATTTGCTTCTTCTCCGCCGCCGTAACGGTGAAGTTGACTTGGCTTTGTTTCAAGATGATTTCTCCCTTCTGATTATGATTTGTGTTTGGAATGGTCGGTCGGGCAAGGGGGCTTGGGGAACACCCCAAAGGCACAGGCGGCTTGCCCGGCCTGTTCGGAAAAACTATGGTTTTTCCCTGCTTGTTACGGTATGAGACACAGCCCCCGCAGGGATTGCTCCCTCCGTTCTGGCTGTGTCCCATGCCGCTGCCGTCTCTTGTGTTTCTCTCGTGGAGCGTCTTTTGGACCTTGCTGCGCTGACATCAAAATGACGTCACTCATTCTCGAAGCAAAGAAAAAATGACGTCACAATGACGTCATCCAAACAGCTCCAGATCGTCCAACACGCTCTGGTCTTCCTGTTCTTCGGCTGGTAAAGCCGGTACGGTGATTTCTTGGGTTGGCGGCAGCATACGCATTTCCTCCCGGAAAATCTGGCGGATGCTGTTCAGCAGAATAAAATCAACCGGGTCATCGTTTTCAGCTTGGATACGGGCCAGCACCGCGCCGACTACAAAGCGATTGCCGTCTCCGTGCCGCAGCTTTTGCAAATACTCCGCTGCGCCGCGCTCCAGCGCGTCTTCGAGGTTGAAGCGCAGGGTCATGCGATAGACGCTCATCCCGTCCGCCCTGCCTTGATCTGGATGCCAGCCAGGTATTCATAGCCCTTGGCCGCAGCGCAGATGTCGTCCACAAAGCGGACGCGCTGGGGATCGGTTTTGCCGAAGTGCTTCACCAGGCAGCCACCACCGCCCGTGATCCAGAGGGTCATGGTACGCTCGTCGTAGCCGTGCTCCCGTAGTCTTCTGAACAACTCTTCCACATAGGCAGCAGCGGTAGTCTGGATGATCGCCAGATCCGCCGCGTCAATGTTTGCCGTGCCGGTGCAGAGCACCTCGTCGATGATGGCGTCGTTGAGCTCCCGCCGGGTCTGCCTCAGGAAGGCCTCCCGCACTGCCAACGTACACTGGTAGACGCCGATCTTCTCCGTAAACATCTTTCCCGACTGAGGCTTGCCGTTGATCAGGTAGAGGATATTCATGGTGCCGTTCCCGACGTCGGCAATCATGTTGACGCCGATCATCTGTCCCTTGATCTGCGCGATTGCAGCATAACCCTGCGGATAGACGCTGACGCCCACGATCCGTACACGATAATCCGTCTTTCGGAAGGTAAAGGACAGTTCGGAATACCTGCTGAGATAGGCGGCAAAGGCCTCCTTCTGCCCGGCCGTCCAGGTCAGGGGCAGTCCCACCGCAAGATAGACGCTTGCTTCCTGCAAGCCCTCGTCAGCCAGCTCCATGGCAATAGCCGCCAGGGTCAGCACATAATAGTCCTCGTCCAGGCTCTTGTCCGGCAGGAACTCCTTGTGTCCCTCACCGATCAGATAATAGCCTCCGTCATAGATCAGCAGGTCCTTGGTAAACAAGGGCTCGCTGTCATAACGCAGGAGGCCGGTGGGAAAACAGTGGTTGGCAGTCTTCATGTTGCCAAAGCCGTGATCCACACCGATGATTTTGAATCCATTGCAATCTTTCATAGTGTTTTTACTCCTTTTTTGAATTGGTTTGCCCGCCTCTGAACTGTTGCGTTTTGGGGCGGATATTGAGTTTTCCTTCGTCGCTGCGCGACATTCCTGTCGGGGGGAGGGTTACTACCCGCTGTCGTGATAAGCCTGCTTCTGCATGGTTTATGCATCTCCTTTCGACGATTGTAATTTGGAGGGAAATAGAAAAAGCCGCCAGGGATCAACGCCAAACGGCGCTGTCTCTGACGGCTTTTTCCTGCCCTCACTAATATAATAGTCGAAAAGTTGATTTTCCCAACATATTCAGCAACACATGAAAATCAATAATCGCAACATTCAAAAATCGTTGAAAAATAAGGGCTTGTAATTGATTTTGAATTATTGTACAATGTATTCGCAACATGAAAAGCGAGTTTTTTCAAAAATATTTTATTTGTACTGCTTTTAGGCCAGCAAATACTGTAGAATTTGTTCAGGCCTCAGTGGAGGTGCGGAGCATGAACACGACGAGCTGTTTTTTCACAGCAGACTACCGGGACGGACAGGTTTACTACGCTGGGAAAAAATACCCCGCAGGGCACTTCACCGTGCAGCTTATGAATCAGTATTATAAAAACGATACCGCCGCACGAATTGCTGTTTTCAGCGGCTTCGGTTTCCGAATTCTGGGGCAGCTTCGGGATGGGTTTCTGAACGTTCGCGAGCTCCACAAGGTTGGTGAAAACCTTCATTGGGCGGTAAAAGCCCTTCCCCGTCTGACTCCTTTTGACCAGATCGATCAGGATGTCATGCAGGCTGAGGTCTCCGATCTTTTCACGGAGGAGAGCGGCCAGGAGGTCTGTGAATACTTTCGCTATCGGGGAACGATTGCAAACGTGGAGGAAGACGAGGTCATTGTCGGAACGGTGGATCGGATGATCAATCGTGATTACATGCAGCGCATGGAGAAACGGATCAATCGAATCAAAGAGCTTCTCCAGTTTTTCGACAGGCTGTCTGATGATCTGTACCGCACACACCGATTTCTTTCTGAATTTGTTGACCGTTTGGACGAAGTAGAGCGCCTGGATGAAGCGCACTTGCTTCCCCTGGCGTTGGAAATCTTCGGGACGCCTGAGATGCCGTTCTCCACGCAGTACGTTTCCACTCCGAAAAACAGCCGAAGCAAAGGCGGCTCTATTACGCGTCGGCTGTCCTTTGATCGTTTTGCCAGTTTCATCATCACGGATTTCTTTGAGGGCTTGCACCACGGGCATTATCTCCGGCAGTGTCCCATCTGCGGGCAGTATTTCCTGATGCAAAGCGCACGGCGGCAAATCTATTGCTCAACGGGCTACGCCCCGGAGAAATATCGTGGCAAGCGTCTGCCATGCCGGAAGTACGCGGCTGCCATTGGCCGTAAGGAGCTGGCAGAGGCCGATCCGATCACAGATCTCTACAACCGCCGCTGCGCCGCAATCCGGGCGGAGCAAAGCCGGGGCGTCATCACCCCGGAGTTTGCAGAGAAGGCAAAGAAGCTGGCGCGGGATCGGAAGTTCCAGGCAGTTAAGGATGAAAATTACGCAAACGGACAATATAAATCGGATATGTCAAAGGAGAAGCTCTATTCGGACGTGTCCGAGAGGTACAAGCTATGAACAGAGACGACTATTTGGAGGAAGAATGGCCGGAAGAGAGCCCGGCTGAGCCGGAAGAACCGGCTGAAGAAGAGGAATCTGATCGCGGTCTGTATACATACGACCGGCTCCCCCCGAACAGGAAGATGATAAGAATGCGAAAGCGAGTCCCGAAGAAGCAGACTACCTGAACGCTGAGGATACCGGTTTTCGCTCCATAGACGACCACCGATTCTTTCGAATGATTGACCCGCCAATAATCATAGAGAATATGACGTGGTATGAAATGGCGGGCTATTGCATTCAAGCCTACTTTCAGACCGGCAAGCAGTATTACTATCACGGATTTTTGCACTATTTTGAGCCCACGCTGAATCAGATTGCTACAGGCTTCATGCTTCGCTATGCCATGGTTAGCCATTTTGCTGATCTGAAGCAGGAGGCGTTGTTCGGGCTTTTGGAAGCGGAGAAGCACTACGATCCTGCGAAGGGAGCTCCGTTTCTGAAATACAGCAGGCAGTACATGAATAATCGGATGCACTATTACATCCGAAAAATGCGCCGAGGTTGTACCGTAACGTCCGCCTACGCCGACAAAAAGCTCCGCACCGTCATGAAAAAGTTCTATGATTACGGCGGCAGGAACGATCTGGAGATCATTTGCAAAGTAGCAGAGGACATGAAGATCCCACAGGAAGAAGCTACAGAGATTATTCAGTGTGCCTTGCTCAATACGCTCTGCACGGGATCGCACCGTCAGTTCGGCTCCGCCGACGGGGAGTGGGAGGAAAGCAGCGAGGAACGCACCGTCAGTCATTACCCGGAGCCCTACGAGGCACTGCTGAATGAGTGTCAGGCAAAAGCTCTCTGCTTCGCTTGGGAAAGCCTGGATTACCGGGAACAGGAAATGCTTTCTGCCCACCTGGGATTCTGCCCGGAATGCTTCAGCGTTTTGGAGAAAACCGGCTCAAGTGAAAAATGGTATGATTGCGTCCCGAAAAAGCGCACTCCTTATGCAGACCTTGCCATTGACTACGGTCTCTCCAGCCCGGAATCCGCTCAGCGGATTTGTGAACAAGCACTGAAAAAACTCCAGGTTGCCATTGAGCAGAGTATCACAAAAGAATTATCTTTATTAAGCCGACCATAGCTTATTAGAATACTACAATAATGATGCCATTTTGATGCCGAACGGATGTAATATATAAAACATTGGAGGTGAGCACGTGATCCATATTTTGATCGTTGAGGATGAAAAGCCGATCTCGAATCTGATCCGGTTGAGCCTGAAAAAGGCCGGATATGACTGCACCTGTGCTTATGACGGTGCGGAAGCTGCGGACATTCTGGAAGAGCGGCGCTTTGATCTGATCCTTCTGGACGTGATGCTGCCGGAGATCGACGGTTTTTCCCTGATGGAATACATCCGGCCCATGGAGATCCCGGTCATTTTCCTGACGGCCAAAAACGCTGTAAATGATCGGGTGAAAGGGCTGGAGCTTGGGGCGGAGGATTACCTGGTCAAGCCCTTTGAGATCATTGAACTGCTGGCCCGGGTCAACGTGGTACTGCGGCGCTACAATAAAACGGCTGCTGAGCTTCGCGTCGGAGGCCTGGTCATCGATACCCAGGCAATGTTGGTAACAAAGGAAGGCGAAAACATCTCCCTCACGCCGAAGGAATACGAACTGCTCCTGCTGTTTGCCAGGAACCCCGGGATCGCGCTCTACCGTGAGACCATTTATGAGCGTGTCTGGAAAGAGGACTTCCCCTACGGCAGCAAAACCGTGGACCTTCACGTCCAGCGGCTTCGCAAAAAGCTGGGCTGGGAGGATATTCTGCACGCGGTCCCGAAGGTCGGCTATCGTTTGGAGGGAAAACCATGAAGTTTCGACAGAAGCTGCTGCTGGCGATGGTCTGGCTGTTGACGCTGAGCTACGGGATAGGCGGCGTGCTGCTGATCTCACAAAGCTTTCGAAGCAGTCTGCAGCAGGAGAAAGCGACTGCTGTTTCTTCCTATGAGATGACTCTGCAGACCGTTCGGCTTGTCAACCTGGTAGATATTCGGCAGGACTTTTCCAGCATCCGCACAGCGCTGGAACGAATGGATGCGGTTTCCAATCAGGCTGGAATTCAACTGACGAAAAATGGCGAAGCAATCTATCAGTCCGGAAAAACCATCGACAAGCTGGCGACAGCAAGCGGGAGTCAGCTGCTCCTCTTTTCCGAAGACAGCCGACATTTCCTGCAGATCAGCGGACCGGTTCAGACAAACGATACCCCGCTGCAGCTGGATATCCTCTATGAGATAACGCCGATCTACACTGCCAGGGCGGAACAGCTTGGCACCTATCATCAGGTTTTTCTCGGAATGCTGATCCTGGGCGGCGCAGCAGCATGGGGTATTGCGTGGGTTCTGACAAGACCACTGGGGAAACTTTCCCACGCGGCCCGCCGCTTGGCGGCAGGAAAGCTCGACACGAGGGCGAAACTGCAAGCCAAGGACGAGGTTGGACAGCTTGGGGCAGAGTTTGACCGGATGGCGGAGCAGCTCTCCGAGACGATCACGGCGCAGCAGGAGGAAATGGAACGGCAGGAACAGTTCATGGGCAGCTTTGCTCACGAGCTGAAGACCCCGATGACCTCCATCATCGGTTACGCGGATCTCCTGCGCGGCCAAAGTCTGGACGAGCAGGAAGCGCAGGAGGCGGCCAACTACATTTTTTCAGAGGGGAAGCGGCTGGAGGCCCTGTCGCTGAAGCTGCTGGATCTGCTGCTGATGAAGCACCAGAACCTTGCCCTGATCGAAACCGATCCTGCGGTCCTGATCAGCAGTCTGGTGACCCATCTCCAGCCGGTCTACCGGGAACAGGGTGTTGTTCTGCAGTGCCGCTGCGAAACCGGCATGTGCAGATTGGAGCCCGATCTGTTTTCCTCCGTCCTGACCAATCTGCTGGACAACGCCAGAAAGGCGCTGGATCACGGCGGCAATATCTATGTGCTTGGAAAGCACGAGGACGGATTCTATCTGATCCAGGTGCTGGACAATGGCCGGGGGATGCCGGCAGAAGCAATCCGGCATTTGACTGAGGCCTTCTATCGGGTGGACAAGTCCCGATCCCGATCGCAAGGCGGCGCGGGTCTGGGCTTGACGCTGTGCAGCCGAATCTTGGAGCTTCATAAAGGAACGATCACCTTCGCCTCCCGGGAAGGGAAAGGCACTTGCGTGACGGTTTCTCTTCCGAGCGCTGAGCCCGGTGTGGAAGGAGGCGCGGAATGAAACGAAAATATTGGATTTGGGTTGTCCTCCTGCTTGCGGCGGCAGGTGTGATCGGATGGTTTCTTCCGGTGCTTATCATCGAGAATCAAGATGCCATGGTTGAGGGAAAACCGGAGCCGGTCTCGATCCAACAGATCGACATCAGCTATCAAACTGACCTGAGTGCTGCTGATAAACTGCGCTTGATGCGGGAACGCTCCTCGGCGGATACAGTCCCACTGGAACGGGGAATCTTTATGACGGATCGGGATGTGCGTTCCGTTGTGGAGCAATTCCTGAAGGAATTGACTGGAAATCCCCTTGAACTGGGAGCGAAGAATTTCAGCGCTGCGCCAATGC
>JAFYAB010000002.1 GCA_017540945.1 Oscillospiraceae bacterium
CTCCGCCGCCATGCCCAGCCTGTCCCAGAAGGATATCGCCGAGCTGATGCAGGGCGTCAAGCTGAAGATCAGCGCCGAGGACCTGCGGGACCTCTTCGCCAAGCTGCTGGACGGCTGGCTGGCGGAGGCGGAGCAGGACCCCGGCACGGATCCCACCAGATTGGGCGGGGCTCTGCGGGAATATCTGAGCTCAGATGCCGCCCGGGAGATCCTGGAGACCGGCATCCGCCAGGCCCTGGAGGAGAACGGGGCCGCCGCCGTCACCACCGAGGAGCTGGAGCTGCTGCTGACCCAGATCCTGGCGGGCTATGACGCCTACGCCGCGGAGCGGGATCCCGACGGGGAGGCCCTGCCCCTGGCCTTCCTGGGGGACTATCTCCAGTCGGAGGAGGGGCAGGCGGCTCTGGAGGCCGCCGCCGGGAGCCTGGAGGAGCGGGCCGAGGCCTTCACCCTCTCCCCGGAGCAGATCCGGGAGCTGACCGGCCAGGTCTACGAGGGCTACGAGGCCTGGGCGGAGGAGACGGGCCAGCCGGGAATCCGGGCCATCGGAGAGTCCTTCACGGGTTATCTCTCCTCCGACGAGGCCGGCGCTCTGCTGGGCGAGGCCGTATCCAAGGCCCTGGACACCTCCGGCCTGGAGCAGCGGGCGGGGAAGCTCTTCTCCCGCTACGCCTCCTCCGTGGGCTCCGCCATCGGCAAGGCCATGGAGTCCGCCATGGGCGGCCTGACGGAGCAGCTCACCCAGGCCGTTTCCGACAATCTTGCCGGTCTGGCGGAGCAGTTCGCAGCCAATCTGAAGGACGCCTTCCAGCTCGATCCCGAGGCCCTGGCCGAGGCCTTCACCATGAACATGGACCCCGCCGAGCTGCGGGATCTCATGACGGCCCTGATGTCCAAGCAGAGCAACAGCTATTCCGGCAATCTGCGGAAGCTGGGCTACGCCGCGGACGAGGACCCCTCCTCCATCACCATCTATCCCAAGGACTTCAACGGGAAATCCCGGGTCAAGGAGATCCTGGAGGAATATAACGCCCGGATGGAAAAAGAGGACCCGGACAAGGTCATTACCTACACGGATATCGTGGATACCCTCATGAGCTCCGTCACCGAGATCGTGGACGCCATCTCCGCGGTGCTGATCGCCTTCGTGGCGGTGTCCCTGGTGGTGAGCTCGGTGATGATCGGCGTCATCACCTATATCTCCGTGCTGGAGCGGCGGAAGGAGATCGGCATTCTCCGGGCCATCGGCGCCTCCAAGCGGAACATCTCCCAGGTCTTCAACGCCGAGACCTTCATCATCGGCGCCCTGGCGGGTCTGCTGGGCGTGGGCATCACCTACGCGCTGCTGGTACCGGCCAACAGGATCATCGCTTCCGTGGCGGACCAGGTCAACATCCGGGCCTATCTGCCGCCTCTGGCGGCGGCTGTCCTGGTGGCCCTGTCCATCGTCCTGACCCTCCTGGGCGGCCTGATCCCCTCCCGGAAGGCAGCCCGCCAGGACCCTGTGGCGGCCCTGCGCTCCGAGTGAGAAAAGCATGCAAACCCTGTTTTTTCCAGATATCTACCCCTTTTTCATCCCAAAAAATGAAAAAAGGGGTAGATATTTCATTGTTTATCGGGTATAATGCGGAAAGATTAACGCACAGCGAGGATTCTTTTCACATGCTTGAACTTGAACATCTTTCCTTCCAAGTCAACGACGAAGGCCGTGACAGAGGCATCCTTCGGGATGTGACGCTCAGCATCCCCGACCGGGAGCTGGTGGTGGTCACCGGACCCAACGGCGGCGGCAAGTCCACCCTGGCCCGGCTGATCGCCGGCGTCGAGAGCCCCAGCGCAGGCCGCATCCGCTTCAACGGCACGGACATCACCGAGACCTCCATCACCGAGCGTGCCCGGATGGGCATCGCCTTCGCCTTTCAGCAGCCGGTCCGCTTCAAGGGCCTGCGGGTCCTGGACCTGCTCCGCATCGCCGCGGGGCGGCGGCTGGACATCTCCGCCGCCTGCGAGTACCTGGCGGCGGTGGGCCTCTGCGCCAAGGATTATATCGACCGGGAGGTCAACGCCTCCCTCTCCGGCGGCGAGCTGAAGCGCATCGAGATCGCCACGGTGCTGGCCCGGGAGGCCAAGCTCTCCATCTTCGACGAGCCCGAGGCGGGCATCGACCTCTGGAGCTTCCAGAATTTGATCCAGGTCTTTGAGAGGCTGCGCCGAAATATCCGGGACAGCGCCATCATGATTATCTCCCACCAGGAGCGGATTCTGGCGGTGGCGGACCGGATCATCGTGATCCAGGAGGGCCGGGTCCTGCGCCAGGGTCCCAGAGACGAGATCCTGCCCACGCTGATCGGCACCGCCTCGGCGGTACCGGCCTGCCGCCAGGCGGAGCAGGGAGGTGCGCGATGAAACAGTTTGACGAGATCCAGCTCCGGCTGCTGCGGGAGGTGGCCGATCTTCACGAGGTCCCCGAGGGGGCCTACAACATCCGCTCCAACGCCGCATCCGCGGGCCGTCGGAGCACCGCCAACATCGAGATCGTCTCCAAGACCGAGCGCAGCGGCATCGACGTCTATATCAAGCCCGGCACCAGGAACGAGAGCCTTCACATCCCGGTGATCCTGACGGAAACCGGCCTGAAGGAGACGGTCTACAACGACTTCTACGTGGGCAAGGACGCCGACGTGGTGATCGTGGCGGGCTGCGGCATCGACAACTGCGGCAACCAGGACGCCCAGCATGACGGCATCCACCGCTTTCGGCTGGAGGAAGGCGCCCATGTCAAATACGTGGAGAAGCACTACGGCTCCGGCGAGGGCAAGGGCAAGCGCATCCTGAACCCCGTCACGGAGGTCTGGATGGACGAGGGCAGCTCCATGGAGATGGAGATGGTTCAGATCAAGGGCGTGGACGACACCGAACGCACCACCCGGGCCGTGCTCCGGGCAGGGGCGAAGCTGGTGGTCCGGGAACGGCTCATGACCCATGAGCAGCAGCGGGCCATCTCCGTCTACAGCGTGGAGCTGAACGGGGCCGGGTCCAGCGCCGACGTGGTCTCCCGCTCCGTGGCCCGGGACGACTCCTATCAGAAGTTCGACGCCAAGATCCTGGGCAACGCCCCCTGCTCCGGCCACACGGAATGCGACTCCATCATCATGGACCGGGGCCGCATCCTGGCGGTGCCGGGTCTGGAGGCCAACTGCGTGGACGCCGCCCTGGTCCACGAGGCCGCCATCGGCAAGATCGCCGGCGAACAGCTGATCAAGCTCATGACCCTGGGCCTGACGGAGGCAGAAGCCGAGGAGCAGATCATTAACGGCTTCCTGAAATGACTGCAAAAAGAGAGGAAACAGATATGGATTTGCGAAAAGGCCTTTCGTTGACCGCCTACGGTTTTCTGCTTCTGCTGGTGGACGTCAACCTGACGCTCTCCGGCAGCACCTTCTGCCTGACCCCGGACTTCGTGGGCTGGATCCTGCTGTTCCTGGCCTGGGAACCCCTGGGGGATTATACGGCGTCCCACCGAGAGCTGCACCGGATCCCGGCGGTCATGGCGCTGGTCAGCGGCCTGGAATGGGCGGTGAAGCTGTTCAGACCGGAGCTGTGGAGCAGCGGGCTCAGCGTGCTGAGCAGTCTGGGCGCCCTCGTGACCGCCGCCTACGTGTTCCTGCTCTTCAGCGCCCTGGAGCGCCTGGCTGCGGACCATCAGTCTCCGCAGGAGCGGAAGCTTCATACGCTGAAATACCTGGTGATCGGCCTGGAGGCAGCCTTCTGTGTGACGGGCCTTCTGACCCTGGCACTGGAGCAGCTTGCGCTTTTGGTCCTGATCCTGGGCGTCGCGGCTCTTGTGACGGCCGTTGCCGCGGTGGTGACCCTGTTCCGGCTGCGGCGGGAGCTGCAGGACCGGAGTTCCGACCGCCTGTAATTGGAAAGAATTTGAAACGGAGGAAAGTTTCATGAACAATACCGAAAAAACCATGGATAAAATCGTTGCCCTGTGCAAAAACCGGGGCTTTATCTTCGCGGGCTCCGAGATCTACGGCGGCCTGGCCAATACCTGGGACTACGGCCCCCTGGGCGCCCGGCTGAAGAACAACGTCAAGGACGCCTGGCGCAAGCGCTTCATCCAGGAGCGGCACAATTCCTTCGAGGTGGACGCCGACATCCTCATGAACCCCAGAGTCTGGGAGGCCAGCGGTCACGTGGGCTCCTTCTCCGACCCGCTGCTGGACTGCAAGGAGTGCAAGATGCGCTTCCGCGCTGACAATCTGATCGACGAGTTCGATCCCGAGGCCCATGCCGACGGCATGACCAAGGAGCAGATGTTCGACTACATCAAGGCCCACTCCATTCCCTGCCCCCACTGCGGCAAGCACAACTTCACCGACATCCGCGAGTTCAACCTGATGTTCCAGACCTACCGCGGCGTCACCAACGACGCGAAGTCTATCATCTACCTGCGGCCCGAGAACGCCCAGGGCGAGTATGTGAACTACCTGAACGTCCAGCGGACCATGCGGGCCAAGCTGCCCTTCTCCATCGGACAGATCGGCAAGGCCTTCCGCAACGAGATCACCCCGGGCAACTTCACCTTCCGGACCATCGAGTTCGAGCAGATGGAGTTCCAGACCTTCTGCAAGCCCGGCGACGACCTGGAGCTCTACGAGTACTTCAAGAACTACGGCAAGCGCTTCTTCGAGGACCTGGGCCTGCCCGCCGAGAACCTGCGCTTCCACGACCACGAGAAGCTGGCCCACTACGCCGCCGCGGCCTGCGACATCGAGTTCCTCTTCCCCACCATCGGCTGGGGCGAGATCAACGGCACCCACGACCGCACCAACTTCGACCTGAGCCGCCATCAGGAGTACTCCGGCCAGAAGATGGACTACCTGGATCCCTACACCGGCGAGCGCTACATCCCCTACATCGTGGAGTCCACCTACGGCCTCGACCGCACCGTCCTGGCCCTGCTCTGTCAGGCCTACGACGAGGAGCTCGTGGACGCCGCCAAGAACGATGTCCGTGTGGTCCTCCACCTCAAGCCCTCCATCGCCCCCATCAAGGCCTCCGTCCTGCCCCTGTCCAAGAAGCTGGGCGACAAGGCCATGGAGATCCGGGACGAGCTGGCCAAGTACTTTATGGTGGACTATGACGACACCGGGTCCATCGGCAAGCGTTACCGCCGGGCTGACGAGATCGGCACCCCCTACTGCGTCACCGTGGACTTCGACACCGTGGGCGACCCCGAGAAGGGCGTCGAGCCCGACAACGCCGTCACCATCCGGGACCGCGATACCATGGAGCAGGTCCGCGTCCCCATCGAGGGCCTGAAGGCCTGGCTGGAAGAGCACCTGGGTTGAATTTCAGGTAAGAAGTAATAAGTAATAAGGAATAAGTGTTTGCCCGCCCGTAGGGGCCGATGCCCACATCGGCCCTTTGCACTCCGCCTGCAGAGGAGGACCGCTATGCTGGAAGAATTGAAAACCCGCGTGGACGCTTTATATCTGGAATACGTCTTCCCCGTGCTGGCCACCCTGCGGCTGGGGGAGGACCCCGCCGCCGTCGCCTATGAGACCGAGCTTCTGGCGGCCGCCAAGGCCGCCGGAGTCCGGGTCCGGCGCTATATCATGCCGGACGACCTGAGCCAGGAGGACGTAGCCGGGCTGATCCGGGAGATCAACCTGGACCCCCTGCTCTCTGCCTTTCTGCTCCTGGAGCCCCTTCCCGCCCACCTGGACGCGACGGCACTCAAAGCCGCCGTTGCCCCGGAGAAGGCCCTGGAAGCAGGACCTGTCCTGAATCTCCTGTCCCGCGTCTGCGACGCGGCGGAAAGGAATGCCAAATGACAAAGAAACGCGGGCTGCTGCTGGCCCTCTTCATGGCCCTGGCCGTGGCCGCCGACCAGATCACCAAAGCGCTGGTCCGGGCAAAGCTTCCCTACGGGGCCGCCGCCGGAGACCGGCCCCTGATCCCCGGCGTCATCGGCCTGACCTGGGTGGAGAATGAAGGCGCCGCCTGGTCCATGCTCTCGGGCATGCGCTGGCTCTTCCTGGCGCTGGTGGTGGCCTTTTTCGTCGCCGTCGCCGTGCTGATCCGCAAAAAATGGATCACGAAGCCGGCCGAGCTCTGGTGCCTGGCCGCCATCGGCGGCGGCGCCCTGGGCAACGGCATCGACCGCGCCCTCCGGGGCACCGTTACCGACATGCTCCAGACGCTTTTTATGCGCTTCCCCGTCTTTAACGTGGCCGACTGCTTCATCACCTGCGGCGCGATAGCCCTGATCGTCTATGTGCTGTTTTGGGACCGCAAAACCGTGACGGAAGGACCGAAAGATGCAGGATAATTCCGCGGAATTATCCTGCATCTTTCGAGATACGGAGGAACGTATGACGATACAAGCAAGCGAATCCGGTCTCCGTCTGGACGTTTTCCTCGCGGAAAACCTGGAGAATACGTCCCGCTCCGCGGCCCAGAAGCTGCTGGAGGCGGGAGCCGTGACCCTGGACGGCAAGCCCCTGCGGAAGCAGGACAGGACCGTGGCCGGGGCCGTCTATGAGCTGGTCCTGCCCGAGGTACAGGAGACGGCCATCGAGCCCAGGGATCTGCCCCTGGACATCGTCTGGGAGGACGCGGACCTGCTGGTGCTGAACAAGCCCAAGGGTCTGGTGGTCCACCCGGCTCCCGGTCACTGGAACGACACCCTGGTGAACGCCCTGATGTACCACTGCAAGGACAGCCTCTCGGGTATCAACGGGGAGCTGCGGCCCGGCATCGTCCACCGCATCGACAAGGACACCTCGGGCCTTTTGATCGTGGCGAAAAACGACTTCGCCCACCAGGCCCTGGCGGAGCAGCTCCAGGACCACAGCCTCTCCCGGACCTACGAGGCCGTGGTCAAGGGCGGCTTCCGGGAGGACGAAGGGACCGTGGACGCCCCCATCGGCCGCCACCACGTGGATCGGAAGAAGATGGCCGTCACCGAGAAGAACAGCCGCCCCGCCGTGACCCACTGGCGGGTGCTGGAGCGCTTCGGCCAATACACACTGATCGAGTGCCGCCTGGAGACGGGACGGACCCACCAGATCCGGGTCCACATGGCCCATATCCATCACCCCCTGCTGGGGGATACGGTCTACGGCAGCCCGAAGCCCGAGCTGGGCCAGGACAGCCAATGTCTCCATGCCCGGGAGCTGCGCTTCCGCCATCCCCGGACCGGCGAAGAGATCACTGTCAGCTGTCCCCGCCCTGCCTGGTTCGAGGCGGTGTTGGAAAAGCTCCGCCATATGTAGCGCGGGCAATCTGCCCGCCGTTCCCCGCCCGTAGGGGCGGCCAGTGTGCCGCCCGCCCGAGGCAGAAACGTCACGTTAAGAGGTAAGAAGTAGGAAGTGCCCGTATTGGAATTCTTACTTCTTACTTTTTCCTTATTCGCACAGTTCCGGGTTTTCCACCACGATCAGCAATCTTCTTAAACTGAGAAAGAAGTTGACCAGGTGTGATAAACAATACGTAAAAATGTATCCCGCCAGGCCGTATCGGGGCAGCAGCAGCCAGAGACCCAGCACGTCGATGACGTTGGTGAAGCTGTTGTAGCGCACCAGGTGGAGCTGCTGGCCCAGGCCCTTCTGGAGGCCGTCCACTACGGCGTCGGGGTAGAGGAAGAGGACCATGGCCGCGAAGATCCGCAGATACCGCCCCGCCTGCTCGCTTTTGAATAGGGCCCGGCCCAGCGCCCCGCCCCCCAGCCAGAGGGCGGCGAAGATCCCCAGGGCGTAGAGGGCCGTGAGGCCCAGGCTCTTCCGCACCAGCCGCTTCATGCGGCGGTGCTCTTTTTTTGCCAGCAGCCGGGCCAGCTCCGAGACCATCAGCTCGCTGAGGGCGAAGATCCCCTCCGCCGGGAACCAGAGCAGGGGGAAGACCATCCCCGAGACGGTGCCGTAGGCCGCCAGGGCGGCGGTCCGGGAGCCGCTCCGTTCCAGGCCCCAGGGGATCAGAAACTGCTCCACAGTCCCCAGACCGGAGCGCAGGCAGTCGTTGAGACCCAGAGGAAGGGCCCGCCGGGCCACCGGCGGCAGCGGGCCCGCTTCCGGCAGGCTCCCGCGCAGCCGCAGAAGCAGGACCAGGCAGGAGAAGACGGAGGTCCCGTAGCTTCCCCCGATCACCGCCGCGCAGACCCGGGCCGGGTCGGAGCCCGCCAAAGCCAGCAGAAGAAAGGTGACGCCCAGACTCAACAGCCGCTCTGTCAGCTCCACAGCCGCCAGTTCCTTTACACGTCCGCAGGCGGTGTATACGGCCCGCAGGACCCCCGCCAGGATGGGCAGGGGCAGCAGGAGGCCCAGAGTCCGCAGGGCCGGGACGGTCCGCCCGTCCCGAAGCAGGAGCTCGCTGAGGGGAGCTGCCAGCAGGATCAGCCCCGCCCCCGCCGCGGCGCTGGCCAGCAGCCCATAGCGCAGGCAGGCCAGAAGGGACGCTGTGAACCCGGGACGGTCTCCCCGGCCCCAGGCCCGGGCCGCCAGCTGGAGGGCCGCTGTCCGGACACCGGCGGAGCCCAGGGTCCCGGCAAAGCCGCCCACGGTGAGAACCAACTGCAGGACCCCCATGCCCGCGGCTCCCACCCGCTTTGCCAGGACGGCTTGGAACAGGACCCCCAGACCCCGCAGCGCCAGCCCGCTCAGGGTCAGCAGCAGCGTCCCCCGCACCAGCGTCCGCCCCTTGCGCACGATACCACCCCCGGGACAGCCTATGCGGAGGCCGCGGAGGGAATGCGGGATGCACAGGGGAATTCGAAGTGAGCGATCCGCAGGGACCGGTCGCCGGTCACCAGACCCGCCTGCAGGGACAAGCCGCCAAAAGGCATGGCTTGTCTGCCCCTCCTCCCACGGACGGGGTTTCTGGATCAAGGTGCAAGGCCTCAGGTCCCTTGGTTCTTGAACCTTGTACTTTGAACCTTTTAATTCGATAAATCCCAAGCTTCCGCAGCGTATGAAAGCGTATAAAACCGGGCATACTCCGAGCAAAACCTGGATATGGAGGAACATGTATGAACCTGCAAAACACCAAAACGCTGACCAACCTGATGCGGGCCTTCGCTGGGGAGAGCCTGGCGCGGAACCGCTATGACTTCGCGGCGGAGCAGGCGGAGATTGACGGGCTGCCGGTGATTGCCGCGGTCTTCCGCTACACCGCGGGGCAGGAGAAGGAGCACGCAGAGATCTTTGCCGACTATCTGCGCCGGGGCGGCGTCGACAGCCTGCCGCTGAGCGGGGACTTCCCCGTAGACACCGCCGCCGACACCCTGGCCCTGCTGGCGGCCGCCGCGAAGAACGAAGCGAAGGAGCACGCGGAGGTCTACCCCGCCTTCGCCGCCACTGCACGGGACGAGGGCTTCGGGGAGATCGCCCGGAAGCTGGAGATGATCGCCCAGGTGGAGAATTGCCACGCGGGACGCTTTGAGGCCTTCCACCGGCTGCTGGCGGAGCGTAAGCTCTTCGTCTCCAATATGGACTGCGCCTGGATCTGCCTCAACTGCGGCCACGAGTTCAACGCCAAGGCCGCGCCCCAGAGCTGTCCCGTCTGCGGCGAGGCGGGCTATTTCATCCGGGTGGAGATGTCGCCGTATTCGTACAACTAAAATAAGAAGCAAAAAGTAAGAAGTAAGAAGTAACGGACGGTTACCTCTTACTTCTTACTTCTTACGATTGCCTTCCCGCCTGTTCCCCGCTAAAAGGTGACCTCTCCGTCGTGGGCCACGATGGAGCAGGAGATCGTTCCCTCCAGGGCCATAACGGCGGCGGTCAGGGCGGCCTCGTCGGCGGTGCGGAGCTCCACGATCAGGTCCAGCTGCCGGGGGGTCAGGCTCCGGGACTTGACCACGGCGGCTCTGCTGTGCTTCCCGGCGGTCTCCAGGACGGCGGCCTCGGCGTTGAGATCGCTGCTGCTGACCAGCAGCAGCACCGGCGCCTTGGCGATGGGCAGGGCGTTGAAGATCCACAGCAGCACCGCCAGCACCGCGCTCAGCAGCACCGCCACCAGCGCCAGACCCGCGCCGCAGATGATTCCGACGGAAATGGCCCAGAACAGGAAGATCAGGTCCAGCGGGTCCTTGATGGCCGTGCGGAAGCGGACGATGGACAGGGCGCCCACCATGCCCAAGGAAATCACCACGTTGGACTGGACCGTCAGGATGACGGCGGCGGTGATCTCCGCGATGGCGATCAGGGCGACGCTGAAGTTTTTGTTAAAAAAGGCCTTGCGGCAGAGAAAACGATAGACGAAGAAAATGAAGATCCCCAGCAGGCCCGCGATGGCCAGGCAGGTCAGAATGGTGGTTGTGGTGATCTCACCGGAGGCATAGCCCTCCAAAAAGGATTTCTTGAAAATGTCGCCTGTGCTCATAAATTGACGCCTCCCATGGTATTGTAGATTCTGCAAAGATAGTATTTGGAAAAGGCGGTCCACTGCAGACCGTCCAGTTGAAGGGAGCGGCCCACCCAGGAGGGCAGCAGCTCATCCCATTTGACCTCCAGCACCCCCTGGCCCGCGGGCAGGACCTGCCGCAGGGGGATCTCTCCTTCCAGGAAGCGGTCCACCGCCTGGGACGAGGCGATCTGCTCGTCCAGGGTGATGCGCACGTTCCCTGTCTCCAGGACGAAGGGCGTTCTGGTATATTGGACGATGACCTTGGGCTCCAGGACCCGCAGCCGCATATCCGTCAGCATCCGCCGCAGCAGGGGACTGTGCTCCGGCCGGGGGAAGGGAATCCGGCCTGCCAGCAGGGCCTCCGCCGTCTCCCGGTCCACCAGGACGGCGTCCTTGTGGGTCATGCCCCGGAGCTTGGCCTTGCGCTCCAGGCTGATGCGGCGGTCGGAGCCGTTGTAGATCCGCAGCCGATACTTGGCCCGGGGGTCGGAGCCGTCCTCGTTTTCCAGCAGGCAGCTGTCCGCGAGGTCGTCGAAGTAGACGCTTCGGACGGCGTAGCGCCCCTCCGGTCCCGCATGGGGATCCGGCCGCAGCAGACTTTCCAGCCGCGCCTGCTCCACCCGGAGCTGGCCGTTGTCGCAGAGATATTTATATTCGTGTCGAAAATCAGCCGGCAAGGGATCGCCTCCTTGGGAAATCGGAATTTATCGAATGAAAAAGTACAAGGTTCAAGGCTCAGGGACCAAGGCGCCTGCGGACTTGTCCCTACAGGCGGGTCTGGTGACCGGTGACTGGTCCCTCAGCTCGACAAATCCGAGCAGGATCTGTTATTTTCGTTCAAAGACCGCGGTCAGGACGACGTCGCCGTCCGGGGTCAGGGAGAGGGACTTGTCCGTTCCCTCCGCTGCGCCTGTCCAGCCCGCGAAGCGCCAGCCCGGGGCGGGCTCGGCGGTGAGGGTCAGGGGCACGCCGGTGATCCAGACCCCGGACAGGCCCTCCGCCGACAGCTCCAGGTCGTAGCCGTCCAGCCGGAGACTTCCTCCGGCCGGGTCGGAGACCTTCAGGGACAGACCGCAGGGGGCGGCGTCCAGCTCCAGATCCCGGATCAGCAGCTCCGCCGCCGGGGTCGGACGGGACTGCAGGAAGCTGACCCAGAAATCCCCGTCGGTGATCCCGTATTTGTCCAGGAGTTGCTGGGCCTTCTCGGGCCGCAGAACCGCGTTGGACAGATCCAGCCAGGCGGAGACAAAGATGGAGCGGAATTCCGGGTTCCGAAGCAGATCGGAGAAGAGGGGCATTTTCAGGAAGGGCAGATTCGTATAGGGCTGCTCCACCAGGAAGGCGTCGAAGTCCGCCCGGTGGGAGCCGTACTTGGCGGCGGACCAGGCGCAGCCGTCCATGTCGTAGATCAGCCAGCGCCAGCGTCCGTCCCGGAAGCCCCGGTCCTTGGCCTTGCGGGTGCGCCAGAGCTTGTAGTTTTTCTGGATGCTCCAGTCGGTGTTGTTGCAGTAGATGTTTAAGGCCACATATTCGGCGTAGTTCCGAACGTCCATTTTGGCGCAGATCTCCGCCCAGACCTCCGGGTCGGCGCAGTCGTGGGAGCTCACATAGTCGTTGAAGGCCAGATAGTCCTCATAGTCCGCTTGATTTCCCTCGTCGAGCTCGTTGTCGGAGATCAGAATCAGATCATTCCCGCTCACGCCGTAGTGCGCTTCAAAATACGTTTTGTCGTAGCGCTCCCGCAGATAAGTGTCATAGTAGTATTCCCCGTTGAGGAAGACCGTGGCCGGCAGGGCGTCCAGTCCGCCCAGATCCAATCCCTCGGCCAGCTTCTGGGCCATGAGATCGGAGCTGTCGGCCCGGGTGAAGAAGGAATGGTTGTTCCTCCCGCCAAAGATGGGGGCGGAGAAGGTGCTGCTGCCGTCGTAGAGCTCCCGGGCAATGAGGCGAAAGCGCTTGAGGGGCTTGGCTCTGGAGCTGTCGCCCTGGAGACGGAGGCCGCAGGCCTGCTCCAGCACGAGGCTGTGGGATTCATCCCAGAGGGCGATCACCGCGTCCCGCTCCGCCCGCGGACCCCGGGCGAAAAAGCAGGGCCAGGGGGAATCTCCCTTGCCGCCTTCCGCCAGCCAGCGGTCGTACTCCCCTCCTGTCACGCAGATGCCGTAATTGCCGAAGAGGGAGTCGGGGTCGGATACGATACTCAGGATCTGCCGCCCGGCGTACGCGGAAAAACGTGCGCTTCCCACAAAGTAGACGGCGGTGACGGTCTCGCTGAAGCTGCCCGCAGCGTCGAAGGCGGCAGCCCGGAGGACGGTACCCTTGTCCACCGGGTCCGTGTTGGCGCCGGAGCGGTCAAAGGTGGTATTCGGTTGGCTGACGACCCGGTTTGGCTCGCCGCTGATATCCCGCAAGGTCATGGGTCCCTCCCAGAGGGGACTGTCCGCTGTGGGCAGGGAGCCGTCCAGGGTGTAGTGGATCTCGCAGCCCGGCGCCGCGCTGAGCTCCAGAGTCTGGGGTTCGTCATAAAAGCCGGAGGGCAGGCTGAAAACCGGCGCCGCCAGGCTGGGCGGCGTGTAGACCGCGGCCTGCTCGTTCCCCTCGCCGGGGGTGCCCCTTGCCAGGACCCATTCCCCGTCCAGCAGGGTCAGGGCGATGTTTTTCTTCCGTTCCGGGACGGTGAGCTCCTCCAGCAAAAGCCCATTGGGGGAGGAAAACCAGACGGTATCGCCGGGCTTCAGGGAAAAGTTCAGATGGATGTCCTCACCGCTCTGCCGGCCGGACTTGCCGCTGCCGTCAGCCCAGAGGAGGACCGTCTCCCCGGGCGCCAGGGTCCTGGACGGGAGGCGGAAGCGGTTTCGCTTTTTGCCGTTGTCGGAGAGGAAGTGACCTTCCAGCTCCACGGGCTCGGTCCCCGTGTTCAGCAGCTCCAGATAGTCGTCGTATTCCCCGGTGTCGGGGTCGACCAGCAGGGTGAAGTTGGCGCAGCAGATCTCACTGATCCGCAGAGGGGAGGCGGGGGGATCCCCCGCCAGCAGGGCGCAGCCCAGGACCAGTGCACAGCCCAGCCCGGCCAGAACGGGCAGGAGCCGGCGATGGAGCCGGCTGTCGGCGAGCTGCCGAAAACAGCGGCGAACGCCGCCGCAGCGCAGGAAGCCCGCCAGCAGTCCCAGGACGCAGCAGAGCAGCAGGAGCAGGGCGCAGCCCGCCAGCTTGGAGAGCCGGTCCGGGAAGAAGCTGTCCAGCATCACCAGCAGATCCCGGCTCCGTCCCCGGAGCCAGAGGGCGCCGAAGAACAGAGCCGGTCCGAGAAGCGTCAGCAGCAGGCCGGTCAGCACTGTGGTCCTCCGTTTTCCCGGCACATGGGAGATCAGCGCTCCGAGACAGCCGCCCAATCCGGCGGTGGCTGCAAGAAGGATATAAAAGATCAAGCGGCCACCTCCTCTGCCGTGAGGGCCGATGCCCGCGTCGGCCCGATCTGTCAAATGGGAAAAAGGGCCGATGCGGGCATCGGCCCCTGCGATTTACCGGTCCAGATACCGGCAGGCGTTCAATGCTGCGGCGGCGCCGTCGGCCACGGCGGTGGCCACCTGGCGCCAGGCCTTGGTGCGGCAGTCGCCGGCGGCGAAGATTCCATCGGTGGGGGTCCGGCAGCTCTCGTCGGCCTTGATGTATCCCGCCTCGTTCAGAGGCGCCAGGGCGGCGAAGGCCTGATTCTCAGGCTCGGTGCCGATGGCCAGGAAGGCCCCGTCCACCGCCAGCAGGCGCTCCGCTCCGGTCTCGGTGTTTTGCAGCCGCAGGCCCGTCAGATGGTCCTCTCCTTCGTAGCCCACGCAGACGGTGGAATAGAGGATCTCCACGTTGGGTCGGGCCAGGATCAGCCCGATCATGGCCTGCTCGCCGGTGAGGAAGGCAAGGTTTTGGACCACCGTGACCCTCGCGCAGGTCTCGGAGAGCAGCAGGATCTCCTGCAGGGCGGTGTTGCCGCCGCCGATGACCGCCGCGTGGCCGCCCTGATAGAAGGCGCCGTCGCAGACCGCGCAGAAGGACAGCCCGTTTCCGATCAACGCCTCCTCCCGGGGCAGACCCAGGCGGCGGTGCCGGGCCCCGGCGGCGATGATCACGGCTCGGGCCTCATAGCGCCCGTTCTCGCCGATCACGGTCTTCACGGGACCGTTCTCGATGCCGGTGACGGCGTCCATGTCCACGTCGGCCCCCAGGGCCAGAGCCTGCTCCAGCATCCGCTGGGCCAGCTCGTTGCCGGAGATGGCCTCGAAGCCGGGATAGTTCTCCAGCTTGGGGGAGAAGGTGATCTGCCCGCCGAAGCTGTCCTTTTCAAGAACCAGCACGGATTTCCCCGCCCGCCGGGCATAAATGGCGGCGGTGAGCCCGGCAGGCCCCGCGCCCACGATCAGAATGTCGTATATCATTCGTTCCTCCTGAGAATTGAGAATTGAGAGTTGAGAATTGAGAATTGAACGAAAATCGGCTGTTTTACAGGAATTCTCAATTCACAATTCTCAATTCTCAATTGCTGTCAGCCCCACAGGGCCGACAGCATGGGGATGACCTGCTTTTTGCGGCTCATGACACCGGGGAGGAAGAGGGTGTTGCCCTTGGGCTCCACGTTGAAGGCCTGGGCGATGTCGTCCGGATCCCCCAGGAAGACGATCTGGGTGCCCTCCAAAAGAACGTCGGTGAGCATCAGGATCATAATGTTGTAGCCCTTTTCGGTACGGGCCTTCTCCATTTCCGCCAGGAACTCGTCCTTCCGGGAGAGGATGGAGACGGAATCCACGCAGGTGATCTGGCCCACGCCAAGGTAGTGACCCGCGATGTGGAAGTCCTTGAAGTCGGTGTAGAGCAGGTCCCGGGCGGTCTTGCCCTCTCCCAGAGAGGCGGCGAAGATGAACTTGCCCAGCTCCTCCAGATCCACGCCGCCGATGCGGGCCAGCCGCTCGGCGATGGCCCGGTCTCTGGGGGTGGAGGTGGGGGACTTGAAGATGACCGTGTCGGAGAGAATGGCAGCGCACATGAGGCCGGCCATTTTTTTGGAGGGCATCAGGCCTTTCTCCTGGTACATCTCCGCCACGATGGTGGTGGTGCTGCCGATGATCTCATTGCGGAAGAAGATCGGGTTCGTAGATTGGATATCCGCCAGACGGTGGTGGTCGATGATGCCAAGGATCTCCACCTGGTCCAGGCCGGGGACGGACTGGGCCGCCTCGTTGTGGTCCACCAGGACCACCTTCTTGCGGCGGGGCTTGATCAGATGGTAACGGGAGAGGGTGCCCACGACCCGGTTCTCAGCGTCCAGGATGGGATAGCAGCGGTAGCGGGTCTTGGAGACCACTTCCTTCACGTCGTCCAGCCAGTCCGTGAGCTTGAAGGTTACAAGCTCGCTGGTCTGGCAGATCCGGGCGATGGGGATGGACTGGAAGATCAGCCGGGCCGCCCGGTAAGCCGAAAAGGGCGTAGAGATGATGCAGGTCTTCGTCTCCAGTGCCCGCAGCTCCGGACTCAGCTCCGCCTCGCAGAGGATCAGGGCGTGAATGTTGGATTCCAGGGCCCAGCGGATGACTTCGGGCTGGTCGCCGCAGACGGCGATGTAGTTCTCATGGTCGAAGAGCTGCTGCTCGGTGCCCCTGGGCAGGCCCAGGATGACCTCGCCTGAGACCGTGTCCACGCAGGCGCCGGCGTCGTTCAGCACCCGGCCCTCCAGCACGGAGATCAGGTTGAACAGCGGCACGTCCCGGACCACGGGGTCCTCGATGGTCTGCATGTCGTAGGCGGCGACGTCGCCGGAGGAGAGCATGCCGTAGAGGCTCCCATCCTCGTTGGTGACCGGAATCGCCGCGATGGCGGGGTCGTTGCGGAGGATGTCCCAGCCACGGCCCACGGTCAGGGCCGCGCTCAAGGCGGGGGGCGTGTCATAGTCCAGGTCCAGGACCTGGGTGCGCATGTCTTTGACGTAGAGCGGGGGATCGAAGCCGAAGCGCTCCAGAATGCGTTTGGATTCGTCGTTCAGGTGGCCCAGGCGGGAGGCGGTGTAGCCGCGCTCGCCCAGGGCGTTTTGCAGGGCCGCGAAGCTCATGGCGGAGACGATGGAGTCCGTGTCGGGATTCCGATGGCCAGTAACAAAAATCTGTTCCATATGCAGCTCCTTTGCAGTCACGGGGATGAATTGCTTCTATCTAACCTATTATGCCGGATTTTCGGGGATTTGTCAATCTTTTTGCGTCTTGCGTTTTGAATTTGATATTTTCTGCGCGTGGCCTCCCCGCCCCGCAGGTGACGTTCGGCCTTGTTCTGCTCCAGCACAGCCCGCACCCGGAGCCAGAGCAGGCGGTCGGAGCGTTCCAGCCGCTGGCTCAGATCCTTATGGACTGTGGACTTCGACACGCCGAAGCGCTCCGCCGCTGCCCGGACTGTGGCTCCGGTCTCCAGCACATATTCCGCCAACTCCATGACGCGCTTGTCGATGGGATCTGTCATATCTGCACCTCCCAGGCTTCTTTGGGACAGTCTATGCGGCGGAAAAGCGGAACAATACCGGGGCGGGCAGCGCTCTTTTACACAAAAAAACACAAATGATGATTGCCGGGCTTGCGAAACGGGAAAAACTATGATAAAATAAAAATCTGTAATATGGAAGGATAGTATCCTTTTGGGATCGGAGTATTTCACATGACTGGATTGCAAAGCTGGTTCCAGGGCATCGACCTGGGGCGCATCATCGAGTGGCTCATGTTCGCCGGGGCGGCTCTGATCGCCATTTCGGTCCATGAGAGCAGCCATGCGCTGTCGGCCTGCTGGCTGGGGGACGATACCGCCAAGCGCATGGGCCGGATCAGCCTCAATCCCCTGCGGCATCTGGACCCCGTGGGCTTCCTGATGATGGTGGTGGCGCACTTCGGCTGGGCCAAGCCCGTGCCCGTCAACCCCTACCGCATGACGAAAATCAAAAGCCCCAAGCTCGGCATGGCCCTCACCGCGGCGGCGGGCCCCGTCTCCAATCTGCTGCTGGCGTTGGTGAGCGGCGTGGGCTTCTATCTCGCCTTCTATTTGGGCGGCCGGGACGTCTGGAGCATCTGGGCCGGATACGCGGACCCTGCGGGCTGGAAGTATTATCTGAGCATGTTCCTCTACGTCTGCATGGTCCTCAACGCGGGCCTGGCGGTCTTCAATCTGATTCCGGTGTCCCCGCTTGACGGCTCCAAGATCTTAGCCATCGTCCTGCCCCAGAGGGCCTATTCCCAGCTGATGCGCTATGAACGCTACGGCTTTGTGATCCTGGCGCTGCTGCTGTTCACCGGCATCCTGGATAAACCCCTGGACTTTTTACGCAACGGCGTCCTGGATGCCATTGCCGCCGTTGCCGAGCCCCTGGCCCGGGCGATCACCGGCGGTTGAGTCCCGCTTGTAGGGACAAGAATTGCTTGTCCGCCATTCCCTGTCTGGAAAAAGCGCGAAGCGCCTGCAAAGTTGGATATGGCCGCTGACCTCAGCGGCCCCTGTGAATCGCTTATGACAAAGGAACCGAATTACCACCTCACCGGCGTGGTGAAGGCCAAGGACGAGACCGCCGAGGATTTCGACGGCCCGCTGGACCTGATCCTGCTGCTGCTGAGTAAGAATAAAATTGAAATACAGGACGTGTCGATCACGGCCATTCTGGAGCAGTACCTGGCCTGGATGGAAGAGATGAAGCGGATGGACATGGAGATCGCCAGCGAGTTCATCGCCATGGCCTCCCACCTGATGCTCATCAAGACCAAGATGCTGCTCTCCGCCGCCGAACAGGCCGAGGCCCTGTCGGAGATGGAGCAGCTGATCCAATCTCTGCAGGAGCGCCAGCGCCAGGAGGCGCTGGACCGGATCCGGAGCGCTGCATCCGTCCTGGAGCAGCGGAACGAGCTGGGGCTGGGCCTCTTCACCAAGGCGCCGGAGCCCTACCAAAGGGACCGGAGCTACCGCTACCGCCATGAGCCTGCCGACCTGCTGCGGGCCTTCGAGACCATGAGCGAGCGGAGCAAAAAGCTCCTGCCCCCGCCCCGGGCCAGCTTTGAGGGCATCGTGGGCCGGGAGCCCTACCCCGTCACGAAAAAAACCGCCGAGCTGCTGAAAAAGCTGCTGCTGCGGGGCGTCAGCCGTCTGCGCCGCCTCTTTGCGGGCAGCCGCAGCCGGTCTGAGATCGTGGCGACCTTCCTGGCCGTGCTGGAGCTGTGCAAATCCAACGCCGTGGAGCTGGGCGAGGAGAACGGAGATACCACCGTCCGCTTGCTGCGCGTTCCGGGAAAGGAGGAAGCGAATGGAACCTAAAGAGCTTGCCCGCGTCTGCGAGGCGATCCTCTTCGCCGCCGGCGAGCCGGTGGAGACGGAGCGGCTCTGTTTCGCCACGGAGACGGATCCCGACGAGGTCCGCGCCGCCATGAACGAGCTCATGGGGCTTTATGCCTTTGAACGCCGGGGGATCCGCATTCTCCGGCTGGAGGACGCCTGGCAGATGTGCTCCCAGAACGACCTGGCTCCCTGGGTCACCAAGGCCCTGGAGACCCGCAAGCCCCCGAAGCTCTCGGCCTCTCAGCTGGAGACCCTGACCATCATCGCCTACTACCAGCCCACCACCAAGGCCTTCGTGGAGAAGCTCCGGGGGGTGGACAGCGCCTATTCCGTCTCCGCCCTGCTGAACAAGAAGCTGATCGAGGAAAACGGCCGCCTGGAGGCCCCGGGCCGTCCCATTCTCTACCGCACCACCCCGGACTTCCTCCGCACCTTCGGTCTGGAGTCCCTGGAGGAGCTGCCGGAGATGGAGAAGGTTCAGTTCAGCACCGCCGCCGACGACGGCGGCGAGGCAGCAGGCAGCAGGCAGCAGACCACAGGGGAGACGACGGACAACGCTGCAGGGAGCGGCGCCCCCGACGCCCCGCTCCCGATCGGGGAGGAGGGCGAGGCATGAAGGTTTTGCTGATCGTCCTGGGCGTCCTCTTCCTGATCGGCTGCATCCCCGTGGGTGTCTTTTTCCGATACCATGACGAGATCGAATTGAAGCTCACGGTATTCTTCATCCGGATCGGCATTCTGCCGAAGAAGCCTCTGTCCCGAAAGAAGCGGGAAAAAGCCGAAGCGAAGAAAGCAAAGAAGGCCGCTCAAAAGGCCGAGCAAAAAGAGAAAAAGAAGAAAAAGCAACAAGCGCAAAGCCTGATCGCCAAGCCGCCCGCGCCGGAGCCCGCCAAGCCCAAAAAGCCCCTGACCGACAAGATCGCGGCGCTGATCCCCTGGGCAAAGCTGGGGGCTAAATTCGTGGGAGAGTTCTTCCACCGGAAGCTGACGGTGAAACGGCTGCGAATTCGGGCTGTGCTGGCGGGGGGCGACCCTGCCAAGACCGCCCGGAGCGTGGGAAAGGCCTGGGAGACCATCGGCGTCGCCCTGCCCATCCTGGAGCGGGCCTTCCGCATCAAGGAGCGGAGGATCGCGGTCTATCCCGATTTCAGCGCCTCCAAGACGGACCTGGAGGCGGAGCTGGAGCTCCGGCTGCGGATCGGCGGCGTGGTGCTCCTGGCTCTGAAATACGCAGGCAAGGCGATTGCCCTACTGATCCGTCAAAAACGCGCCGCCAAAAAGCAAAGCGCTGTAAAAACAACATCCGAACCGGAAAACGAAATTGAAAAGGTGGGTTAATCATGAATAACAACATTTCCGAAATGCTGACCTCCTCCATGGAGAAGGTTCAGAAGATGGTGGACGTCAACACCATCATCGGCCAGCCCGTGAATCTGGGCGACGGCGTGACCATCGTCCCCATCACCAAGGTCCATATCGGCATGGGCGGCGGCGGCACCGAATTTGCCACCAAGAGCGCCCTCAGCGCCAAGAAGGATCCCTTCGGCGGCGGCCTGGGTGCCGGCGTCAGCATCGACCCCGTGGCCTTCCTGGTCATCAAGGGCGATTCCGTTCGGATGCTGCCCGTGGCGGAGCCCGCCTCCACCACCGTGGATCGCATCGTGGAGCAGGCTCCGGACCTGATCGACAAGCTGGCCGACTTCCTGGACAGCCGCAAGCCCAAGGAAGAGGCCTGAGGCGCAAATCCGGATTTGTCGGGATCTTTCTTTCGTAGGGGCCGATGCCCACATCGGCCCTCACACCGATACGGGAAAAGGCCGATGTGGGCATACTTCGTGACTCTTCGAGTTCGGCCTCTACGGGCGTTTTCGCAACATCCCGACAAAACCCGATTTTTGACAAATCACGCATATTTCGACCCGTTTCGGGAAAACTGCAGCGGGTGATGAAATATGAAACGAACCGTTTATGCAGCCGCAGCGCTGCTTGCAGCCCTGTCCCTTTGCCTGTCCGCGTCCGCTGCCGCCGGGCAAAGCGCGCCGAGGATCTCCGCCGAGCGGGGCGTCCTGATGGACGCTGACAGCGGAGCGCTCCTCTGGACCCGGCAGCCCGACGCCCGGGGGCTGATCGCCTCCACCACGAAAATCATGACGGGCTGGCTCGTCTGTCAGGCGGGGGAGCTGGACCGGGTGGTGACGGTGCCCGCCGAGGCGGTGGGCGTGGAGGGCTCTTCCTTATATCTGAAGGAGGGGGAGAGCCTGACCCGGGAGGAGCTGCTGCTGGGGACCATGCTCCAGTCCGGCAACGACGCGGCCCTGGCCTTGGCCATCGACGCCGCAGGCAGCGAGGAAGCCTTTGTGGAGCGAATGAACGAGGCGGCCCGGCGTCTGGGTCTGCAGAACACCCATTATGCCAATCCCCACGGCCTGGACCGGGAGGGAAATTACAGCACAGCCCGGGACCTGGCCCTGCTGACGGCGGCAGCCCTGGAGAACGCGGACTTCCGCCGCGTGGTCTCCGCCCGCTCCGCGGTGGTGGCAGGGGATCGGGCGCTGACCAACCACAACAAGCTGCTTTGGCGCTGCCCCGGCTGCGTCGGCGTCAAGACCGGCTACACCAGGGCGGCGGGCCGCCTGCTGGTGAGCGCCGCGGAGCGGGAGGGCCGGACCCTGATCTGTGTCACGGCAAACGATCCCGACGATTGGAGCGACCATATGGCCCTGCTGGACTGGGGCTTCGGACAGTATGCGCTCCGCTCTGTGGCGGAAAAGGGCAAGCCGCTCCTGCGGGCCTGCGGCATGCGCCTGATCGCCCAGGCGGATCTGACACTGCCCCTTGCCCCCGGCGAGGAGCCGCGGCTGGTCTACGTGCCGGGCTTTCCGGAGGCCGGCAGCGTAAAGGTGTATCTGAACGGAAAACAGATCGCGGAGATTCCGGTAAGCTGGTAATATGAGGGAACGGATTCAAAAATTGATCTCCGCGGCGGGCCTCTGCTCCCGCAGGGCGGCGGAGGAATGGATCGCAGAGGGCAAGGTCACCGTGAACGGAGGCCTTGCCCGCCTTGGCGATACAGCGGACCCGGCGTTGGACGAGATCCTGGTGGACGGCAAGCCCCTGCCCACCCCTCCGGCGAAGTCCACCACGGTCCTGCTTTACAAGCCCCGGGGTTACGTGACCACCCTCTCCGACGAGCGGGGCCGCTGGACCGTGGCGGAGCTCCTGCCCCCCGAGCTGGGGCGTCTCTATCCCGTGGGGCGCCTGGACCAATTTTCCGAGGGCCTGCTGCTGATGACCAACGACGGGGCTCTGGCCAATCGCCTGGCCCACCCCGCCGGGGAGGTCCGCAAGACCTACCGGCTCTGGGTCTCCGGCTGGCGCGGGGAGGCCCTGGCCCTGCTGCGGCGGCCCATCGTATTGGATGGCCGAAACATACAAGCGCCGACGGTGCGATTGACGTGGCAGCGTGACGGAATCGCCCTGCTGGAAATCACGATCCATGAGGGCAGAAACCGCCAGATCCGCCGCATGGCCGAGGCCGCGGGGCTGAAAACCACCCGGCTCCAGCGCATCGCCGAGGGTCCGATCTCCCTGGGCGACCTGAAACCCGGCCAATGGCGGGAATTGAGCGAAGCGGAGCTTCAGCAATTGAGAACTGAGAATTGAAAATGAATGTGTTTTTCAAATCGCGATTTGAAAAACTCCGAACATTCTCAACGCGCAATTCTCAATTCAGAGGAAAAGCTTTATGAATGAATATGACCTTATCGTAGTGGGCGGCGGGGCTGCGGGCATGTTCGCCGCGATCCAGGCGGGTTACGCCGGGGCGCGGGTCCTGCTGCTGGAGCCCAACGAGCGGCTGGGCAAAAAGCTGTACATCACGGGGAAGGGACGCTGCAACCTCACCAACGACTGCCCCTGGCAGGAGGTTCTGAAAAACGTCCCCCGGAATCCCCGCTTCTTATATTCGGCCCTCTCGGGCTTCACCCCCGCCGACGCCATCACGTTTTTTGAATCCCACGGCTGCGAGACCAAGACCGAGCGGGGCAGCCGGGTCTTCCCGGTGACGGATAAATCCGCCTCCGTGGTGGACGCCCTGAAAACCGCCCTGGGCTATGCCGGGGTGGAGCTCCGCCGCGCAAGAGCGAAGGAGATCCTGACGGAGAATGGCGGGCAGATTGCCCGCGCTACAGACGCCCATGTGACCGGCGTCCGCACGGACCGGGGCGACTTCCGCGCCCCCGCGGTGATCCTGGCCACCGGCGGCAAATCCTACCCTGCCACCGGCTCCACCGGGGACGGCTACCGCATGGCCAAGGCCCTGGGCCACACGATTATCCCGCCCGTGGGCTCCCTGGTCCCCCTGGTGGAGGACGGCCCCTGGTGCGCCCGCATGCAGGGCCTGGCCCTCAGGAACGTGAATGTGCGCTTGTACGAGGCGCCCTCCGACGATGCCTGTAGGGACAAGCAGTGCTTGTCCGCTTCTTCTGGTAAGGAAAAACCTGTATTTGAAGAATTCGGCGAACTCCTCTTTACCCACTTCGGTCTCTCCGGGCCCGTGATCCTCTCGGCCTCATCCCACATGGAGCAGGGGAAGGCTTACATAATCTCGATAGACCTGAAGCCCGCCCTGGACGAGGCCACCCTGGACGCCCGCATCCTGCGGGACTTCGCCGCGGCCAAAAACCGCAGCTTTGAGAACGCCCTGTCGGGCCTCTACCCCAAGACCATGATCCCCGTGATGGTGGAGCGCTCCGGCATCCCCGGCGACACGAAGGTGAACGCCGTCACCCGGGAACAGCGCCGGGCCCTCCTGGAGCTCACCAAGCACTTTACCGTCAAAATCTCCGGCCTGCGGCCCGTGGAGGAGGCCATCATCACCTCCGGCGGCGTCAGCACGAAGGAGATCGACCCGAAGACCATGGAGAGCAGGCTGGTCCCCGGCCTCTACTTCGCCGGGGAAGTCATCGACGTGGACGCCTACACCGGCGGCTTCAACCTGCAGATCGCCTGGTCCACGGCCTACGCCGCGGCGATGGCGGCGGCAAGCAGGAAGTAATAGCTAATAAGTAATATGTAAGAAGTAGTATGTAGCGCGGGCAATCTGCCCGCCCGATACGGAACCACGCCGTAGGGGCGGCCATTGGCCGCCAGCCCGAGGCACCAGCCGTCCGATTTTGTCATTGCGAGGCCAGTTCGCAAACTGGCCGTGGCAATCCGTTTCCTTCCCCTGTCCGATGCCTGCATTGTAATAATCAAAGGAGGACCCGATGGAATCTCATGTCCTGTATGAAGCGGCCTTCTCGTTTGATTATTTCTGGCTGATTCTGCTGATCCTGCCGGTCGGAATTGCTTTTGTGACATTCAGGCAGTTCAGGAAAGCCAAGCAGACGGGAAAGACCAGTGATAAGCTCGGCCTCGGGATGGGCGTATTTGCCCTGCTGGTTGTACTGGTTGTCATCGGGATTGTCGTTCCCGATCAGATCAAGATGTACGATGCCGCCGTCGGGGCATACAAACGCGGCGAATATGAAATCGTAGAGGGATATGTAGAGAATTTCGATACCGACCCCAAAAGATGGGAGGATTTCACCGTTGGAAATGTGCATTTCAGCTATGGTTATCAAGAAATGCGCTTTGGTTATCACAATATCCGGCAAAAAGGCGGCGTCATCACCGGAAACGGGCAGCACCTGAAAATCGGCTATACAAAATATGGCAATTACGGCAACGTAATCGTATATATCGAGGAATTACCTTAGGCCAACGTGCGGACAAGCAATGCTTGTCCCTACATCATATAATTTTCACTTCTCAATTTCACACAGGAGGTTGTACATATGGACAAATACATTTCCGTCGCCATCGACGGTCCCGCCGGGGCGGGGAAAAGCACCATCGCCAAGCGGGTGGCAAAGGAACTGGGCTTTCTCTATGTGGACACCGGGGCCATCTACCGCACCGTGGGCTATCATATGAGTCTCATGGGTATCGGGCCCAAGGACAAGGATGGCATTGAAAGGTGCATCGACGATGTGAACATCCGCATCGAGCACCAGGAGGACGGGGTCCAGCACATGATCCTCAACGGCCAGGACGTGACGGACCTGATCCGCACGCCGGAGATGTCCATGATGGCCTCCGGGGTCTCGGCCCAGCCCTGCGTTCGCGCCTATCTGCTGGATATGCAGCGGGAGCTGGCCCGGACCCACAATGTGGTGATGGACGGCCGGGATATCGGCACCGTGGTCCTGCCCGACGCCCAGGTGAAGGTCTATCTGACGGCATCCGCCGAGATCCGGGCCGAGCGCCGCTGGAAGGAGCTGGTCGCCAAGGGCCAGGACGTCAAATATGAGGACGTCTATATTGACGTGGTCAAGCGGGACGAGCAGGACATGAACCGAAAGATCGCCCCTCTCAAGTGCGCCGACGACGCCGAGGTCCTGGACTGCTCCTATCTGACCATCGACCAGGTGGTGGCCGAGATGAAGGCCATCATCCGAAAGAAGGCACAGCTATGAGTCAGGGAACAGGGATCAGGGAACATGGCGCAGGGGAGCAGCCTGCCTCTCAAAAGAAGAAAACCGAGCCCGGACGGGGCTTTGCCGTCAAATTCTTCTATCCCATCTTCTGGTGGACCCTGCGGATCTGTCTGGCGATCTACCACTGGCCGACCTTCATCGGGCGGGAAAATCTGCCCGAGGGCCCCTGCGTGATCTGCGGCAACCATTCGGGCTTCGCGGATCCGCTCTGGGTCTACCTGCATATGAAGACCCGCTTTCCGCCCTGGACCATGGCCCGCAAGAGTCTGTTTGAAAAGCCGGTCTTCGGACGCTTTCTGCTGGCCTTCCGGGCCTTCCCGGTGGACCGGGACAATGCGGATATGACCGCCATCAAGAAGTCCCTCTCGGTGCTGAAGCAGGGAGAGAAGCTGCTGATCTTCCCCGAGGGCACCCGGGTCAAAAAGGGCAAAAAGTCCGAGCCCAAGTCCGGCGCGGTCCTCCTGGCCCAGCGGGCGGGCGTGCCCCTGGTGCCGGTGTACATCACCCACGGCCGCAAGCCCTTCCAGCCCATCAAGGTCGTCATGGGCGAGGCATACACGCCGGAATACAGCTCCCGCCGCCCCGACGCCGCGGAGCTGGAGCGGCATACCGCAGAGCTGATGGTGAGGATCTACGCCCTCGGAAAGTGAACAGTGAACTACTAATAGTTAATAGTTGAGGTGTCGCTCCGCGACAGATTCATATTTCTTTTTTCAAATCGGAGATTTGAAAAAACCGCAACGATTCATTATTAACTATATTGAGCAAGAGGTAGAGTATGAAAATCACTCTTTCTGACACCGCCGGCTTCTGCTTCGGCGTCCGGCGGGCGGTGGAGCTGGTGGAGAAGACCGCCGCAGAGGGAAAGCGCGTCGTAACCCTGGGCCCCATCGTCCACAACCGGCATGTGGTGGAGCGCTTCAACGCCCTGGGAGTCCGGGAGGCCGCCTGCGTTGCGGAGATCCCGGACGGCGCCACTGTAATCATCCGGGCCCACGGGGTGGGCCGGGCGGTCTATGAGGCCCTGGAAGCCCGGGGCCTGACGGTGGTGGACGCCACCTGCCCCTTCGTGGACCGGATCCACAAGCTGGTCCGTCGGGCAGAGGAGGAGGGGCGCAGGCCCGTCATCTTCGGATCCCGGACTCATCCCGAGGTGGTGGGCATCTCCGGCTGGTGCGACGAGCCCCTGGTGATGGAGTCGCCGGAGGAATTCGAGGCCTGGCTGCGGGAGGCGCCCGAACGCCGCGAGCTGCCCCTGGCCCTGGCGGCACAGACCACCTCCAATCAAAATCAATGGAAAAAATTTGGAGAAATCGCAAATTTACTCTGTACAAACTGCAAAAAATTTGATACAATATGCGAAGCGACTGAAAACAGGCAAACCGCCGCCGCGCTTTTGGCTGCCAAAAGCGATGCGATGGTGGTGGTGGGCGACCAGAACAGCGCCAATACCAGGCAGCTGGCCGCCATCTGCCGGGCCCACTGTCAGCGGGTCTTTGCGGTGGATAACGCCGCCGAGCTGGCGGATTGCGATTTTTCAGGCATTCATACCATCGGTATCACGGCAGGGGCATCGACGCCTGCGTGGATAATAAAGGAGGTCAATCAAACCATGGATGAAATCAAAACAGTAGAAACTACTGCAACGGAGGAGAGCTTCGAGGCGCTGCTTGACGCCAGTATCAAGACGCTGAATACGGGAGATACGGTCACAGGCACAGTCGTCGCCATCGGCACCACCGAAGTCCAGGTTGATCTTGGGACCAAGCACGCCGGTTATA
>JAFYAB010000029.1 GCA_017540945.1 Oscillospiraceae bacterium
CGGTCTCCGGCATTTTGGCAAAGAGCGCCGAGACGACGCCGCCCAGGATCAGCAGGACCAGCAGCAGCGCCAGGACCCGCAGCAGGGTCCGGAGGAAGCCCCGCTTCCTTCTCCTCCGCCGGGGGACGGCCCGGCGCAGGGACTGCTGCTCGTAGGGCTCCTGGACATAGACAGGCTGGGCCTGGCTGTGGACGGAGCTGCTCTCCCGGTACTGGGGAGTCTCCTCGTAGACGGCCCGGCCCTCGTGAACCTGGCGCATGTTGTCCACGCTGTAGCCCGCATCCCCCCGGATCCGCCGGGGCTCGTTCATGAACTCCGGCACCTCGGGGTAGTCCTGGGGATTCTGAGCCCCCTGGCCCTCCTGCCGGGCGGCGCGGTTCTGATCGCGTTTGGCGAAGACGTTCTGGATGTCATGAAAATCGCTGTGTTTTTTCTTTTCGTATTTTCCCATAGCTTTTGTAGGGACGGCACTCTGCCGTCCGTGTGTTCTCAGGCTTGATTGACTGTCTCAACAAAGCGCAGGAAGGCCGCCTTGCCCCCGGGGCTGCGCTTGAAGACCCCGGCGTGCTCCAGGCACTTGGCGAAGACCGCGCCCACCTCGTCGCGGAGGATCTCCTCCACGTTTTCGGCGGTGAAGGCATAGCGGGTCTTCAGCTCCTCGGCCCAGTCGGCGTGCTTTTCGGCGAGCTCGTCCGCCCGCAGATCGCCGCCGTTGACCAGCAGCTCCGCCACCCGGGCCAGCTCCCGCTTCAGCCGCGGGGGCAGCACCGCCAGGCCCATGACCTCGATCAGGCCGATGTTTTCTTTCTTGATGTGGTGCAGCTCCGGGTGGGGATGGTAGACGCCCAGAGGCAGCGCCTCGGTGGTGATGTTGTTGCGCAGCACCAGGTCCAGCTCGTAGTCCGCTCCCTGGCGGCGGGCGATGGGGGTGATGGTGCTGTGGGGGGTGCCCTCGGTCTCGGAGAAGAGATAGGCGCTCTCGTCGGTGTAGCCCCGCCAGCACTTCAAAATCTTCTCGGCCAGCAGCGCCACCCGCTCCTTGTCGGCGCCCCGGAGACGGATCACGCTCATGGGCCATTTGACGATGCCCGCCGTCAGGTCCTCGAAGCCCCGGAAGACCAGAGGCGTCTCGATGGGGGCCTTGGCCATGGCGAAGGTATAGCGGCCGCCCTGGAAATGGGCGTGGGTGAAGATGGAGCCGCCCACGATGGGCAGGTCCGCGTTGGAGCCCATGAAGTAGTGGGGGAAGACCGTCACGAAGTCCAGCAGCTGGCGCATGGAGTGCCCGTCCACCGTCATGGGATAGTGTCTGCCGGAGAAGGCGATGCAGTGCTCGTTGTAATAGACGTAGGGGGAGTACTGGAGGAACCAGTCCTCACCGTCCAGGACGAAGGGGAAGATCCGGTGGTTCTGCCGGGCGGGGTGGTTCCAGCGCCCCGCGTAGCCCTCGTTCTCCACGCAGAGCAGGCACTTGGGGTAGGAGGAGGCCGCGGCCTTGGCGGCCCGGAAGGCGGCGCCGGTGGTGGTGGCCTTCTCGGGCTTGGTCAGGTTGACGGTGATGTCCAGCTCGCCGTACTCCGTGGGGGCCTTCCAGACCATGTTCCGGCGGATGCGGTCCCAGCGGATGTAGTTGGTGGCCCCGCTGAGGGCGTAGTACCAGTCGGTGGCCTTTTTGGGGTCCTCGGCCAGCAGGCGGCGCAGCTCCCGCCGGACCTCGGAGGGCCGGGGGGTCAGGCAGCCCATCAGGCCGGTGTCGAAGAGGTCCCGGGCCGTGGGGTCGTCGGGGCAGAGACCCCGGGCCGCGGCGTCGTCGGTGAGGATGTCCAGCAGCTCGTTGACGGGCTTGTCCAAAAGCGCCTCCGGGGCCTCGAAGCTGTCCAGCTTCATCCGCTCCAGCAGGGCGTTGACCGCCCAGACGCGGTCGTCCTCGGCGATGAGATTCTTGTCGATGGCGTATTGTACGAGAGACGCGATCGCTTGATTAACCATAATAATCCTCCGTTTCTGGGTCATAATTCAATGCGGAGATGTGTGTAGGGACAAGCACTGCTTGTCCGGCATTCGGAACGAATGCAATTTGCCGGAGGCAAATTCGACGTGCCGCTTTTTCCACAACGTGGCTGAATCGCCCCGTGGGCGATTGTTCGCTTCGCGAACCGGACGAGCAATGCTCGTCCCTACAGCAGAATTGTCAGGCTTCCGCTGTAAATTGATCCCAGGGCTCGCCGGTGGGGAGCAGTTCAAATTTCATGCGCTTTCCGGTGACGGGGTGGTCGAAGGCCAGCAGGCAGGAATACAGCGCCGGGCCGTGGGCGGCCCTGCTGCCGTAGCGCAGATCCCCCAGCAGGGGCAGGCCCCGATGGGAGAACTGGGCCCGGATCTGGTGGGTGCGGCCCGTATAGAGCTTTACCCGCGCCAGACTCAGGGGGCCGGTCTCGCGCTCGGCGCGGCCCAGGACGCGATAGGACAGCTTCGCCGCCCGGACCCCCTTCCGGGGCCGGCTGACAACGAAGGTCTTGTTGGTCCGGCTGTCGTGGAAGAGCAGGTCCTCCAGCGTCGCCTCGTCCTGTTCGGGCACGCCCCGCAGGACGGCCAGGTATTCCTTCTCCACGCTGTGGGCGGCGATCTGGCCGATCAGGGAGGCCGCGGCAGTCTGGGTCCTGGCCAGGACCATCAGGCCCCCCACGGCCTTGTCCAGCCGGTGGACCGTGCGGACCGCGGGCGCCTCGCCCCTGGCCGCCAGCCAAGCGGCGGCCAGGTCGGGGAGATTTCGTCCCGGTCCCGGCTCGGAGAGGCAGTCCACGGGCTTTTCACAGACCAGGAGCTCCCGGTCGCAGTACAGGACGTTGAGGGCGTTCGACGGAGGCGCTGCGCATTCCGTTCTGTCATCCTGAGCGGAGCGCAGCGGAGTCGAAGGATCCGTACGCCTGTCATTGTCTGGGACAATGACGCCGCCTGCGGGCGGCAGGGAGGGAACGGGGGTTACGGATTCCTCGCTGCGCTCGGAATGACAGAAAACGGTTCCTCTTGTCGTCCTGAGCGGAGCGCAGCGGAGTCGAAGGACCCGTGCTCCTGTCATTGCCTTGCGGCAATGACGCCGCCTGCGGGCGGCAGGAAGGGGACGAGGGAACGGATTCCTCGCTTCGCTCGGAATGACGGATACGGAACGCTGTTCCACCGTCTCTTCCGCGTCCTGGTTGATTATGTATGTTGCGTCTTGCATGCAGCGCTCTCAAATCAGACCTTGAGGGCCTTGCAGAAGGCCGCCGGGTCCGGGTTCTTGAACCAGGCGCTGCCGGCCACCAGCACGTTGGCGCCGTTCTCGCGGCAGATCCGGGCGGTGCGCTCGTTGATGCCGCCGTCCACCTCCAGCTCGCAGGCGGGGTTCCTTTCCCCGATCCAGCCCCGGATGGCCTTCAGCTTGGGCATCATGTCGTCCATGAAGCCCTGGCCGCCGAAGCCGGGCTCCACGGTCATCACCAGGATCAGCCCGCAGAGCTCCAGGAAGGGCAGCACGGCCTCGGCCCGGGTGTAGGGCTTGATGGAGACGGCGGGGCGGACCCCCAGCGCCCGGATCTTCTCCAGGGCGGCCCGGGTGTTGGCGGCGGTGTCGGCCTCCACGTGGACGGTCAGGATGTCGGCGCCGGCCCGGCAGAAGTCCTCCACATAGCGGATGGGCCGCTCGATCATCAGATGAACGTCCAGGGGCAGGGGAGAGATCCTCTTGATGGCGGCCACCACGGGAAGGCCCAGGGAGATGTTGGGAACGAAGTTCCCGTCCATCACGTCCACGTGGACGTAGTCGGCCCCCTGGGGTCCCAGGGCCCGGATATCCCGCTCCAGATTGACGAAATCCGCGGAAAGGATCGAAGGTGCGACTTTGGTCATAGCAGTTTCCTCCATATTCGGGTGGGTGGACATAATCATTCACTCTATTATATACATATTTTCTCTTGAAGTCAACTTTACAATTCTTGACTTATGACGGCTTTTGCGATAAAATAGAAAAGTAAAGCTCTGCGAAAAAACCGTAAGGAGGATACAATCTATGGATAAGATTCCCGAAATGCAGTTTGAAAGCGCCGAAAAGACCGCGGAGACCCTGGTGAAGGAAGCCGAAAAGGTCGCCGAGGTCCCCAGCTTCGAGCCCGTTCCCACCCTGGAGCTGGCTGCCAAGGAGCCCGAGCCCCCCGCACCCGAGGCAGGCCCCGACTATTCCATGCTCACGGAAGCGGAGCAGAAGATCGTCCATGACTTCGCCCAGAAGATCGATATCACCAACCCCAACCTCTCCCTGGAGTACGGCGCGGGGGCCCAGAAGAACGTGGCCGACTTCTCTGACGCCGCCCTGGCCGCCGTCCGCACCAAGGACCTGGGCGAGGTGGGCGAGATGATCGGGTCCCTGGTGGTGGAGCTCAAGGGCTTCAACGCCGAGGAGGACAAGAAGGGCTTCCTGGGCCTGTTCAAGAAGGCCGGCACCGGCATCGAGACCCTGAAGGCCCGCTACAACAAGGCCGAGGTCAACGTCAACAAGATCTCCCACGAGCTGGAGGAGCACCAGCGCACCCTGATGAAGGACGTGGTGGTCCTGGATCAGATGTACGACAAAAACCTGGACTACTACAAGCAGCTGACCATGTACATCCTGGCGGGCAAGGAAAAGCTGGCCCAGGAGCGGGTCACCACCCTGGTGGAGCTGCGGAACAAGGCCGAGCAGACCGGTCTGGCTGAGGACGCCCAGCGGGCCAACGACTACGACGCCATGTGCCTGCGCTTCGAGAAGAAGCTCCACGACCTGGAGCTGACCCGGATGGTCTCCATCCAGATGGGTCCCCAGATCCGCCTGCTCCAGAACAACGACACCCTGATGTCCGAGAAGATCCAGTCCTCCCTGGTGAACACCATCCCCCTGTGGAAGAGCCAGATGGTGCTGGCCCTGGGCCTGAGCCACAGCCAGCAGGCCATGGAGGCCCAGAAAGCGGTGACCGATATGACCAACGAGCTGTTAAAGAAGAACGCCGACAAGCTGAAGATGGCCACCATCGAGACCGCCAAGGAGTCCGAGCGGGCCATCGTGGACATCGAGACCCTGCAGCACACCAACGAGCAGCTGATCACCACGCTGGACGAGGTCCTGCAGATCCAGACCGAAGGCCGTCAGAAGCGGGCCGCCGCCGAGGCCGAGCTCCGCAAGATCGAGGGCCAGCTGAAGCAGAAGCTGCTGGAGACGAGAGACACCAGCAGAGGCTGATCGGAGAGCAGAGATTCGTGATTCGGGAGAGGGGGGCGGTACATGAACGTCTGGTATAAGCGTGTGGGCGGGGCGGCCCTCGTGATCGCCGGGCTGGCCCTCTACGGGAAGCATATCCATAGCTTGCTGAACTGGCCCCATCTCTATCCGGACCTGGGCAAACTGAGCCTCGGGAACCTGTTCTTCCTGGGGCTGACCCTGGTGCTGGCGGCCTTCGCCTGGATCGCGGCGGCCTATCTGCTGCTGAACGCCAAGGAGCGGATTTTGCATCTGCTGATCCCCGCGGCGGCCTTCGGGGTGCTGCTGCTTCTGAGCGGCGTCTGCGCCGCCAAAGCCGTGGGGGACATCCCCTGCACCAACACCAGCTCCCTCGCCGCCTTCCGGGAGGATTTCGACAGCGAGAGCTTCCGGGTCCGGGGCAAAGCCCTCTATCCGGGCTTTCCCATGGGAGAGCTCACGGGCTATTCCCGCTATGAGAAGGGGGAGGTCCTGGCGGAGCGCGTGGTGCGCTCCTACGATCAGGACGGCTTTGCCAACGAGAGCTCCCGGCTGGAGGCGCTGGACGTGCCCGGGGTCCGATATGTGACGGACCCCCGGGAGCGGCCCACCACCCTCTATGAGCTGCGGGACGGCGATCTGCTCTGGCAGGTGCTGCTGGAGCCCAAGAACAAGACCGTCAGCTACAGCCGCTTCCGGCTGCCCGAGCAGCTGCCCTCCTTCGCGGCTCAGCCCACGGAGAAGCCGGGGAACGCGGAAACGCTCTCATAAAAAATTCGGATAAAAGTTCCCCTTTGGGGCAAGCTAAACGCACAGCGGATCGTTCCGCTGTGCGTTTCCCATTCCGATCAAGAAAACGAAGGAGGCTATCTTATGAACGAAACCAGAAGCAACGGCTGTTCCGGCTGTCATTCCGAGGCCAATCCCTGCATCGCCTGTACCGTGCAGCAGTGCGTCCACCACTGCGGGACCGAAAACCACTGTTCCCTGGACCGGATCCTGGTGGGCACCCACGAGCACAACCCCACCGAGGACCAGTGCACCGACTGCAAGTCCTTCCGGAAAAAGTAAAAATCAGGCAACAGCAAACAGGCAACAGGCAACAGGAGCCGCGAAGGGACCCATGACTCGCTGCGCTCCTGTTGCCGATTGCCTGTTACGCTCTTGCCGCTTAAAGGCTCTGCCGCTTGGCCAGAGTCCTGTTTTTGTATTCCAGGTTGCCGGTGACCTCCTGGAGGATCCTGACCTGCGGGGGCGGGACGATGTCATCGTTGCCCTCTCCCGCGTAGGCGAACATCACGGCCTTGTCCCGGGAGAAGGGGTAGATGTCGATCTCAAAGCGCTGATGCCGGTCGTTGAAGCGGTACTTGACCTTGTGGACCGGCTGGAGCTCGGGATCGGCCTCCAGCAGATACTTCTTGTACTCCTTCTTGGAGATGGGACGCTCGGTGTCCCACATGGCGCCGTCCTCCATCTGGTGCTTCTCGGTGTAGAAGTAGAGCTGCTCGGAGCCGTTCTTCTGCTGCCGGATCCGGCGCTCGATGTTGGGGTTCGTCATCACCAGGTAGTTCTGGGTCATCTCGAAGGGCACCGCGCCGTAGTTGACCACCAGCTGGTTCATATCCGGCATGGCGATCAGGTACTTATGCTTCTTGTCCATGGGCTCCGGCCGGCCTACGATACGGAAGATCTCCCGCATGGCCCGCTGGATCTTTTTCTCGAAGTCCACGGCGTTGTCTACGATTTTCAGATTGGGATGGGCGCTCCAGGCCCGGAGCGTCTTGTCGTCCATCTCCACGGCGGAGTCCAGGCTCTCAGTCCGGGCGGAGTTGCCCAGATTGTAGGCGAACTCCGCGCCCTTGGCGCAGGTCACCAGATGGATCACCGCGTCGTATTTGGCGAGGATCGCCTCCGTAGTCAGGCCGAATTTGGCGACCACCTGCTCGAACTCGTCGTCGGTGATGTAGGCCTTGTCGTCCAGCAGGGCCCGGTCGTAGACCACCAGCACGTTGGGCTCCGGCACGGCCTTGGCGGCCTTCAGAGCCAGCTTCTCCTTGTGGAGCTGGTCCGCCACCACATAGTCCTGGAACTCCAGCATGGACAGGCAGTTGCCGAAGGGCTTGATGCCGAAGCCGGAGATCAGATCGGTGGCCGTTTCGGGGATGGTGATGACCCGCCAGCCGTCGTCCTGCTTGAATTCCTTCAGGATGCGGGAGATCAGGGTGGTTTTGCCCGCCGCCGGTCCGCCGGTGAGCACGATCTTTACGATTTTCTTTTCCATAGTCCGCGCCGCCTTTCGTTGCTTCTGCGTCCATTTTATCACATTGTGCTGCGTATTGCAACAGTTTCAATATTTCCGAAAAAACATACAAAAAATGGCGTTACGTCAACTTTTTTCGGGTTTCCGCCGAGGCGGCAGCTTCGATTGCGGGCTCTCCACATACCGGGGGAGAAACGCCCGTGAGGCCTTGAAATAACAGGCCTCGCGGGCTGTGGAAAACCATGTGGAGAATGTGTATAACTCTTATTCGCAGGAAATATTCAGGTGTTTTTTGTAAACCTTTTCCTTCTTCCTTCTTACCGATTGCCCGGGAAAAATTCCTCCACGAAGTCCACGGAGGCAGCGGCAAACGCCCTTCCGTCCAGATAGGCCAGGCAGCCGGCGTCGGTGGTGAAGGCGAATTTCAGATAATAGGAGTAGAGGGCCTGGTACTTCCGGTCATAGCGCTTGTCCAGCTTTCCGTACTTGCCGTCGCCCAGCAGGGGGGTCCCGGCGGCGGCCATCATGGCCCGGATCTGGTGGGTCCGGCCGGTGATCAGCTCGCACTCCACCAGGGACAGGCCGTTCCGGCTCTCCAGGGTCCGATAGCGGGTCACGGCGGTCTTGGCCCCGGGCTGGGGCTTCTCGGTGACGTAGACCCGGTTCTGTTTGGCGTCCTTGAAGATGTAGCCCTCCAGGGTGCCGGCCCTGGGCTTCGGGCTGCCGTGGACCACGCAGAGGTATTTCTTCTCCAGCTCCCGGTCCTTGATCTTCTGGTTGAGGATCCGCAGGGCCTCGGCGGTCTTGGCGGCGATGACGATGCCGCCGGTGTTCCGGTCGATGCGGTTGCAAAGGGCCGGGGCAAAGCTGTTCTCCGCCCGGGGCTTCCATTCGCCCTTGGCGTAGAGGTAGGCCTGGATGTGGTCGATCAGGGTCTTGCCGTATTCCGCCCCGTCGTGGGGGTGGACGGCCTGACCGGGCTTTTTGTCCACCAGGATCAGGTTTTCGTCCTCGTAGACGACGTTCAGCCGCGGAGCCGCGACGGTCAGATAGGCGTTCTCCGGTTTGGGGGTGTCGAAGAACTCGTCGTTGATATATAATTGCAGGACGTTCCCCTCGCAGAGCCGGGTGTCCCGCTCCGCCCGCCTGCCGTCCAGCTTGATGCGCTTGAGGCGAATGTACTTTTGAGCCAGGGAGGCCGGCAGCAGGGGCACAGCCTTGGCCAGAAAGCGGTCCAGCCGCTGCCCGGCGTCGTTCTTTTGAATCACGATCTCTTTCATAGAGTACCTCCATATAAGGCCGCGGCATATCGATTCCGCACAACCCCGTAGGGGCGGCCATACTTCGTGACTCTTGCGAGTTCGGCCGCCAGCCCGGGGCCGAAACCTTCCGCTCCCCGTCACCCCGTAGGGGCGGCCACCGGCCGCCAGCCCGGGGCAACAAACATGCGTCTATTGCCCATCTTTCGTATAATTTTCATCCGATTTCCATTTTGCCGCGTTGTGTTCAATGTACGTTCCGATCTGCCGGTAGTCTGCCTCGGTACGAATCACGTGGTCATAATATCCTTTTTGCCAGACAGGATGGCCTGCGGATTTCGTGACAGCGGCTTTGAATTGGCTGATCACCGTTGATAATGCGGGATTTTTCCGCTCTATGTCAAAATACAACAGCAAATGCACATGATTCGGCATGATGCAGTACAAATCAACACGAACCGTCGGATAGTGCTCCGTAATCGCGTGAATAAAATAATCGACGGTCTGGCCCAGGAGATTCAGACGCATGACCGGCTCTGCTGGACCGTCAATGACTGTGCCGAACAGACAGCGCTTGTACTGTGTGCAGATCGTGATATAATAGGCGCCGCCCTGGTGGTAGTCATAGTTTTCCAGACGGTTCCGTTTTCTCATCAAAACAGGAAAATCCATCGTTTCCTCCGCGTAATTGTTTTGTGGGGGCCTTGGGCTGGCGGCCGAACTCGCAAGAGTCACGAAGTATGGCCGCCCCTACGATGCGGGCGGTCGTCGGGAGGTGGGTGCCGCGGGCGGGCGGCCGGTGGCCGCCCCTACGGTGTAGGCGGTCGTCGGGAGGTGGGTGCCCCTACGGCGTATTCCTTGCTAATCCCAACGCCCTGTGTTTTGAACCTTGCCCCATGATCCTTTCCTTGCCTTCATCATACTCCACTTCCCAGCATTCCGCAAGGGAAACTTTTTTCAAAAAAAGTCAAAAAAGTGTTTGACAAACGGGCCATTCGCCGCTATAATATTCCAGCATGACTATGTGATTAGGAGAAACCGATGCTGCTGAACCTGTCTGCTCTCAAAGATAATCCCGGCGGCGCGATCCCCTTTGAGGTCGCTCTTGATCTGCATGAGCTTGCGTTTGGTGGATGCTGTCCCGCGACCGAACCCGTGACGGCGGTGGGAGAGGTCCGCAACACAGCCGGCGTCTACGTGCTCAGCGGCAGCTTGCGCACGACCCTCCACGGGCCCTGCGACCGCTGCGCGAAGGACGTGGACAAGCCTGTGGAGTTTCCCCTCCACGCCATTCTCGCCCCGGAGCTGGCCAACGACGACGGGGAGGAGGATCCCTGGATCTTCCTGCTGGAGAACGGCTGCGCGGATCTGGACGACATCGTTACCACCACGTTCGTTTTGAGTATGGACAGCAAATTCCTTTGCAGGGAAGACTGCAAGGGACTCTGCTGCCGCTGCGGGAAGGATCTCAACGACGGCCCCTGTGCCTGTCAGCCGGATGGAGACCCGCGCCTGGCTGTGTTAAAGCAGCTTTTGAAGAAGTAAAATACTGCCTTAGAGGCATTCTGACCGAGGAGGTGTCACCATGGCTGTTCCTAAGAGAAAAGTTTCCAAAGCAAGACGCGACAAGAGACGCAGCTCCCACTGGAAGCTGTCCGTTCCCGGCGTGGTCGCTTGCCCCCACTGCGGCGAGCCCCGTCTGCCCCACAGAGCCTGCAAGGCTTGCGGCTACTACAACGGTCGTCAGGTCATCGAAGTTGCTGCGGAGTAATTCTATGCGGAATGAAAGTTGAGAGGAAGGCGTCGAAAAGACCTTCCTCTCTACTTTTTGTGCGGCGCCCGACCCCTATGGCGGAAAGCACCCCGATTTTGTCATTGCGAGGGCCGGTACGGCCCGTGGCAATCCGCATCCCCCGTCCCCTGAACTCGAAGAGTCACGTAGTATGCCTGATGCCTGTTCTCCCCCTGATCCTTGATCCCGGATCCCTTGTCCGGGCGGGGGAGGGCGGACAAGCAATGCTTGTCCCTACAGGCGGGCCTGATCCCTGCCAACTGACCCCTGAATTTACAAATTATTTCCAATTACCGATTGAAAACCCCCGCCGGATATGGCATAATAGAGGGGACCTCTCGAAAGGAGGCTGACTATGTCCAAACACTACGTCGCCATCGTGGGCCGGCCCAACGTGGGCAAGTCCATGTTATTCAATAAACTCACCGGCCAGCGCACCGCCATCGTGGAGGACAGCCCCGGCGTTACCCGGGACCGGATCTACGGCAGGTGCGAGTGGAACGGCCGGAGCTTCGAGCTCATCGACACCGGCGGCATCGAGCCCGCCGCCAATTCCGATATGCTCCGCTTCATGCGCCGCCAGGCGGAGATCGCCATCGAGACCGCCGAGGTTATCATCATGGTCACCGACGTGAAGGTGGGCGTTACCGCCGCCGACCAGGAGGTGGCCAACCTGCTGAAGCGCAGCAGGAAGCCCGTGGTCGTGGCCGTCAACAAGTGCGACGCCGTGGGTCCCATGAACCCCGAGGTCTTCGAGTTCTACGACCTGGGCCTGGGGGATCCCGTGGAGACCTCCGCCATCCACGGCCACGGCACCGGCGATCTGCTGGACTTTATCACCGAGCACCTCTCCCCCGACGAGGAGGAGCCGGAGGAGGACGAGGTGGTGAAGGTGGCCATCGTGGGCAAGCCCAACGTGGGCAAGTCCAGTCTGCTCAACCGCATCCTGGGCATGGAGCGGGTCATCGTCTCCGACGAGGCGGGCACCACCCGGGACGCCGTCGACAGCTATTTTGAGAACGAGCACGGCAAGTACCTCTTCATCGACACCGCCGGCATGCGCCGCAAGTCCAAGGTGGACGACGCCATCGAGAAGTACTCCAACATGCGCTCCATCGCCGCCATCGACCGGGCGGACGTGGTGCTGATCCTGATCGACGCGGGCGAGGGGGTCACCGAGCAGGACACCAAGATCGCGGGCCTGGCCCACGAGGCCGGCAAGGCCTCCATCCTGGTGGTCAACAAGTGGGACGCCGTGGAAAAGGACACCCACACCATGGATCGGATGACCGAGGAGGTCCGCAAGGGGCTCAGCTATATGCCCTACGCGCCCATTCTCTTCATCTCCGCCAAGACCGGGCAGCGGGTGGACAGGCTGTATGAGCTCATCAACTACGTCAACGAGCAGTCCGCCCTGCGCATCACCACCGGTATGCTCAACAGCCTGCTGGCGGACGCCACAGCCCGGGTCCAGCCCCCGACGGACAAGGGCCGCCGCCTCAAGATCTTTTATGCCACCCAGGCGGGGGTCAAGCCGCCCCACTTCATTTTCTTCTGCAACGATGCCAGACTGTTCCACTTCTCCTATCAGCGCTATCTCGAAAACCAAATTCGGGCAGTGTTCGGCCTGGAGGGAACTCCGGTGAAGATCACCGTCCGGCAAAGGAGTGACAAGGAAGAATGATCGTATTTTGGTTTGCTGTCTGCGCCGTCATCGGCTATCTGCTGGGCAGCTTTAACGGCGCCATCCTGGTCTCCCGCTGGATCCGCAAGGAGGACATCCGCACCAAGGGCAGCGGCAACGCGGGCCTGACCAATTTCTACCGCAACTACGGCGGGGCCGACACCCTGCTGGTGCTGCTGATCGACGTGGGCAAGACCGTGGCGGCCTGCTTCATCGGCCGGGCCATCATGAAGGCCTACGACCCCGTCTGGTTCGACGAGGGCGCCATGCTCTGCGGCGGCATGTCGGTCATCGGCCATATCTTCCCCCTCTGGTTTGGCTTCAAGGGCGGCAAGGGCATCCTGACCTGCGGCACCCTGGCGGCCTTCATCGACTGGCGGATCATCATGACCCTGCTGGTGGTCTTCATCGCCATCGTGCTGATCACCCGCTACGTCTCCCTGGGCTCCATCGTGGCCGCGGTGGTCTATCCCTTCCTGTTCTGGATCCGCTATCCCATCGACAAGAACCTGGACGACGGCACCGTCATGATGACCATTATGGCCTTCTGCCTGGCGGGCATCGCCATCTACATGCACCACGGCAACATCAAGCGCCTGCGCGAGGGCACGGAAAACAAATTCTCGTTCCATAAGAAATCGTAGGACGAGGGAATCGGCTATAGGCATCAGGCAATAGGAGACGCGCCCGCGCTCACACCGCAGCAGCAGCTATTGGCCGCTGCCGATCCTGCTCCCTCACCCCTACGGCGGAAAGCACCCCGATTTTGTCATTGCGAGGGCCGGTACGGCCCGTAGCAATCCGCATCCCCGTCCCCTGGTGCCTGGTGCCTATTGCCTGCCGCCTCCTCCGGGCGGAGAAAGGCGGACAAGCAATGCTTGTCCCTACAGGCGGGCCTGGTGCCTGATGCCTGTTCCCTGTTCCCTGTTCCCTGTTCTCACCCTGATCCTTGATCCCTGATCCCTTGTCCAGGCAGGGAATGCGGACAAGCAATACCCATGAAGGGCACAGGTGCTTGTCCCTACAGGCGGGCCTGGTGCCTGAACTCGAAGAGTCACGAAGTATGCCTGATCCCTGATGCCTTTTATCAACCTTCCAGTGCAAAGAAAGGACTTAACACCATGGAAATTGCAGTCGTCGGCAGCGGCGGATGGGGCACGGCCCTGTCCATGCTGCTTCATGAGAACCGCCACGAGCTCACCCTGGTCTCCTATTCCGAGGAGGAGAGCAGGCATCTGGCGGAATCCCTGGAAAACCCCTTTCTGCCCGGCGTGAAGCTGCCGGAGGATCTCCGCTATACCGCCGATCCTGCCGCGGTGCGGGAATGCAGCCTGGTGGTGGTGGTCCCGCCCTCCTTTGCCATCCGCTCCACCGCGGAGAAGATCGCTCCCTTCCTGCGGCCCGACGTGATCCTGGTCTCCGCCACCAAGGGCATCGAGCCAGACACCGGCAAGCGGATGTCCGAGATCGTGGCGGAGGTCACCGGGAAAAAGGTCGTGGTGCTCTCCGGCCCCTCCCACGCGGAGGAGGTCAGCCGCGGAGTCCCCACCGGCGTGGTGGCGGCCTGCGAGGACCGGCTTCTGGCGGAGATCGTCCAGGAGGTCTTTATGAACGACCATTTCCGGGTCTACACCTCCTCCGACCCCCTGGGCGTGGAGCTGGGCGCCGCCATGAAGAACGTCATCGCCCTCTGCGCCGGCGTCTGCGACGGCCTGGGCTACGGGGACAACACCAAGGCCCTGCTGATGACCCGGGGCCTGACGGAGGTGGCAAGGCTTGGCATGAAGCTGGGCTCCCGCACCGACACCTTCGCCGGCCTGACGGGCATCGGCGATCTGATCGTCACCTGTACCTCCATGCACTCCCGCAACCGGCGGGCCGGCATCCTGATCGGCAACGGCCTGACCCCCGAGGAGGCCATGAAGGAGGTCGGCGCCGTGGTGGAGGGCTACTACGCCACCCGGGCTGTCAAGCTGCTGGCGGACCGCATGGGCGTGGACATGCCCATCACCCAGGCCGCCTACCGGGTGCTCTACGAGGGCGCCCCCGTGGGCTCCGCCCTGGGTTCCCTCATGACCCGCAAGAAGGGCCGGGAGATCGAGGACGCAGGCTGGACCTGATCGGGAGCCCCCATAAAAACCTTATGAATGCGATTTGTCACGGAAAATAAAAGTCAGGGCGGAAGCTTCCGCCTTGACTTTTTTTCCGTTCTCGGGTATGATATACAGAGGCGGAGATCCGCCGAAGACCAAATCAAAAGGAAGTGAGATTCTATGGACGCGGGGAGTAACGGCGGCACAGCTCCGGGCCGAAGTTCTATGACGGAAATCCCCTTGCGTGCATGGGGTCTCTTTCGTTAATTCGGCCAATGTGCCTGCTTTCCCATTTGCTGCAAATCACCGATGAAATGGAAAAGGAGGAACCCCAATGGCAGAACATACCGTGATTATGGAAAACACCCTGCGCAAGCTGCTGGCGGAGAAGAAATACGCCACCCTGCGGGAGATCCTGATCACCATGAACCCGGCGGACATCGCCGCCATCTTCGACGAGATGGAGGAGGATCGCCTGCCCCTGCTCTACCGCCTGCTTCCCAAGGAGCTGGCGGCGGACACCTTTGTTGAGATGGACCAGGAGGCCCAGGAGCTGCTGATCCGCGGCTTCTCGGACTCCGAGCTGAAGGAGGTCCTGGACGAGCTCTTCGTGGACGACGCCGTGGACATCATCGAGGAGATGCCCGCCACGGTGGTACGCCGCATCCTGAGCCAGGCCGACCCCGAGATGCGCAAGTCCATCAACGAGATCCTGCGCTACCCCGAGAGCTCCGCGGGCTCCATCATGACCACGGAGTATATCTCCCTGCGGCCCAAGATGACCGTGGCGGAGGCCATCACCCGGATCCGCCGCACCGGCATCGACAAGGAGACCATCTACACCTGCTACGTCACCAAGGACCGCACCCTGATCGGCGTCGTGACCGTCAAGGACCTGCTGCTCTGCAGCGACGACGACAAGCTGATCGAGGACATCATGATCGACAAGGTCATCTCGGTCAACACCCATGACGACCAGGAAGTGGTCGCCCAGATGTTCTCCAAGTACAACTTCATGGCCCTGCCCGTGGTGGACGGCGAAAACCGCCTCGTCGGTATCGTCACCTTCGACGACGCCATGGACGTCATGGAAGAGGAGGCCACCGAGGATATCGAAAAGATGGCCGCCATCATCCCCTCGGAGAAGCCCTACATGAGCATGAGCCCCTTCGAGATCTGGAAAAAGCGCATCCCCTGGCTGATGCTCCTCATGGTATCGGCCACCTTCACCGGCATCATCATCTCCCACTTCGAGTCCGCCCTGGCCAAGCTGGTGATCCTGACGGCCTTCATCCCCATGCTGATGGACACCGCCGGCAACTCCGGCTCCCAGGCCTCCGTCACCATCATCCGCGGCCTGAGCCTGAACGAGCTGGAATTCAAGGACATCCTCGCCATCATCTGGAAGGAGGCCCGGGTGGCCGTCCTCTGCGGCCTGAGCCTGGCGGTGGCCTGCTTCGGCAAGATCCTGCTGGTGGACTACCTGATCCTGGGCAGCTTCGCCGAGGTTACCATGGCCAGCCCCTTCCTGATCATCGGCGTGATCTGCATCACCCTGGCCATTACGGTGCTCTTCGCCAAGATCGTGGGCTGCTCGCTGCCTCTCTTTGCCAAGAAGCTGGGCTTTGACCCGGCGGTCATGGCCAGCCCCTTCATCACCACCATCGTGGACGCCCTCTCCCTGCTGGTCTACTTTGGGATCGCCAACATCTTCCTGCCGCTGTGATGATGAAATATAAATGCATAATCCTGGATCATGACGATACGGTCGTCGATTCGACCCGTCACGTGCACCATCCGGCCTTCCTGGTTTCCCTGGCGGAGCTGCGGCCCGGCCGCACCATCAGCCTGGAGGACTACTTCCGGGTGAACTTCCACCCGGGCTTCGTGGAATACTGCCGGGATGTCCTGGGCTTCTCCGAGGCGGAGCTGGCCCGGGAGGTGGAGATGTGGAAGGAATACGTCCGGGACCATATCCCGGAGGTCTACCCCGGCATGGCGCGGATCATCCGCCGCCAGAAGGAGGCCGGGGGCCTGGTCTGCGTGATCTCCCACTCCTTCGACTACAACATCCGCCGGGACTACGCCGCCAACGGCCTGCCGCAGCCCGACGCGGTCTACGGCTGGGAGCTGCCTCCCCAGCGCCGCAAGCCGGACCCCTGGGCCCTGAACCAGGTGCTGGAGCGCTTCGGCCTGAAGCCCGAGGACTGCCTGGTGGTGGACGACCTGAAGCCCGGCTACGACATGGCCCGGACCGCGGGCGTTCCCTTCGCCGCGGCCTGCTGGGCCTACGACGTCCCCGAGATCCGGGCCTTCATGGAGCAAAACTGCACGCTGGCCTTCGAGGACCCGGCGGAGCTGGAGGCATATCTGTTCCCGCAGTGAGATACGCAAATCGGGATTTGTAGAGCCGTAGGGGCCGATGCCCACATCGGCCCTCTCTGCCGACCGGGGCAAGGGCCGATGTGGGCATCGGCCCCTACGGATGAAATCGCCAAATCCGAATTTGAGTCGGAAACGCAAGCTTTCGCTTGACGCGGCGAACAATGCGTGATACAATACGTTCGCATGCCGCTGTGTTGGAATCGGTAGACAAAGCGGACTTAAAATCTTGTGGGCCATTTGACGCTGAGCTCTCGAAAATCCTTGATTTTTCCTGGGTTTTTTGAAAGGCGCCTTTCTTATTTTTCCCAATCGACCTCCAAAACGACCTCCATTTTCCCGCAAAATGTTGTGGCGTCAGGCTTTGCGCCGCATCGTTTTTCCCAACGCCGCTATGTTGGAATAGGTAGACAAAGCGGACTTAAAATCCGCCGGTAGCGATACCGTACCGGTTCGACTCCGGTTAGCGGCACCACGCCAAACCCCTTATTATATCAGGGGTTTGGCGATTTTCTTTGGAAATCCGAGGTCGAAATCCGCTGTGTTTCCTGATGCTACAGCAGGCAATTTTTGGTAAATGGGCGGAAAACTGAAGTCTGGGAAGCCTTGCACTGCCTGCGTTTTCGGGTTTTTGGAGGTCGTGGAGGTCGATTTTCCGGATGAACAGACACAGCGGATTTTACATGGAACCGGGCAGAATCCCCTCAATGGCTTGGGCAGAGGCCACCTTGGAGCTGTAATCCAGGTGGGTGTAGATGTTGCTGGTGGTGCTGATGTCGCTGTGGCCCAGCCATTCCTGAATGTCCTTCAGGGCCACACCGTTGGCGTAGAGCAGGCTGGCGCAGGAGTGGCGCAGATCGTGGAAGCGGATGCGGCGCATGCCGTGCTTCTCCAGGAAGGCCGGGAAGGCTGTGGTCAGCCAGTTGGGCTTCACCCGTTCTCCCAACTCGTTCAGGTAGATGTAGTCCAGGTAGTCCTGACAGTAGCAGCTGCCGCAGAGCCGCTGGTTCTCCGCCTGCTTCTTTTTCAGCTCCCGCAGGAACTTCTCGAAGCTCTCCACCAATGGTAGGGTCCGATGGGAGGATTTGGTCTTGGTGCGGTCTTTCTCGATGATGGTGTGCTTCCCGTCGATGTTGGCCTCCGTCACCGTGTGTCGGATGGTGATGGTCTTTTTCTTGAAGTCGATGGCGTCCCACTTGAGTCCCAGCACCTCCTCCCGGCGCAGACCGTAGAAGGCCGCAAGCAGAACCCCCAGCTCCAGCAGATTTCCCTTCACTGCTTCGAAGAGCTGGGCCAGCTCCTGGGTGTTGTAGGGGACCACCTCATGACTGGTCTTCCTGGGCCGCTGGATTTTGTCGGCGGGATTGCAGTCGATCAGGTCCGTCTTGAAGGCGTACTGCAGGGCCTTGCGGATGTTGGCGTGGCGGTGGATCACCGTATAGGCGCTGCACTTCCGCTCCTCCAGCTCGTAGCTGTAGTACTCTTGAATGTGCCTGGCGGTCAGGTCCTGGAGCAGCAGCTTGGGGTAGTGCTTTTCGAAGTAGGGGATGATCTGCTTCTGAATGCTGTTTTGATAGGATGAGTAGGTGGTGGCTTCCAGGCTGGGCTTCATCATGCACAGCCATTCGTTCATGAAGTCCGTGAAGAAGATGGGCTTCCGCTCCGGGCTCTTGTCCTGGCGCTTGGCCAGCTCCTGACAGCGGAGGGTCTCCTCCATTTCTCTGCGGGCCTCCTGCAGCATGGCCTCGGCCCGTTTTTTGTTGCCCCGCACGGGCAGGTGGGTGGAACGGCAAGTGCTCTTTCGCTTTCCGTTCTCGTCGTTGTAACTCAGGACGATGTGATAGTTTCCGTCCTTGATTCGCAGATGACCGGCAACCATAATTCGTTGCCTCCTTTCTTTTTTCGTTGCGGATCCATCTGCCGTCGGTACGCCAAACATACCGCAGCCGACGGCAAAAGTCTATCCCCAATCGGTCAGATTTGGGAAAGAATTCCGCTGGGTGTACTGATGTTTTGGTTCGGAGCGCCGAAGCCGGAAGGCCCCGGCGCTCCTGAGTTTTACTGCTGCTGCCTCGTGATATACTCGATCACGTAGAGCTTGGGAATGACATAGCGCTTGCCGATGTACTTGCTCTTGATCTCGCCTTTTTTCAGCAGGCGGTAGACCGTCTTGGTGCTGATGCCGCCCAGCATTTCGCTGAGCTGTTCGGCGTTCACTACGTCCGGGTAGTCCGGAAACATAACGCTGTAAAGATCTTTCAGTTCCGTTTTCTTCAATAAGAGTACCTCCTCTCAGCGGGATGGTGGGTTCGCTTCCGGTGTTTCCATCGGCAGCTGTTCTTTTGCTGTTTTCCATGACGCATCATACGATACACCTCCTGTCTGCGTCCTGGTTACAAGACCAACTGGGGTTCTTCGGCCTCCAGCCAGTCGGGGTCTTGTGTTTCATCGGGCGTTGTTTCGGTTTGGAAAGGCGCTTCTGCCTGGGAGATGGGTTCCTGTTCCGCCTGGCGGAAGGTTGCTTTCTCTGCGTCTGCCTGGGAATCTCTGCGGCGGAGTACTCGCTCCGTCAGGAGAATCGCAAGGGCCAGGAGGACGCCGACGTTCTCCGCGGCCTGCCTGGCTTCCATGCGGCGGCGCTGTTCCTCCGGGTCGTCGCTGTCGCCCTCGAAGAGCTCTGCTACCGCAGCCACAGCGTCCAGGCCAGCAGCGAAGCCAGCGTAATCGCTGTGGGCAGCAGACTGATCCAGAATAGCCTTCTGCGAAAGCGCTGCATCTCGCTGCATTCGTTCCGCAGCGCGGAGGAAAAGGAGTCGCTCACGCTCCCAGCCTGTTTCGACAAATCGGAGACTGCCGTCTGCGCCGCGCTCGTAAAGGCCTTCGCTTCCGCCGTCAGCTTCTGCTGATACTGTTCCGTCATGGCTGCCGTCTGCGCCGTCAGACTGCTGAGCTGCTCTGTTTGCCAACCAAGGAGCTTGCTCATTTCCTCCTCCGTCATCAGATTTTGCTGCTGTTGCAGCAGCCTCAAAAGCAGTTCGCTGTGCTTCTGCTCCAGAGTCAGCAGGCCCTTCCAGTTCTGCTCCGTAACGGAGAAGCAGGGAACGGCGTCTTCTGCCTGCTGCCGCATTTGGCGAAGCTGCGTCTGCAATTCCGCTAAGGATTTCTGCCCGTATTCTGAACTCAAGCTCCATCGCCTCCTTGCTGTACTTGTGTTCATGCAGTTTGTTGTCCCGGCATTTCATGCCGTTGGGACACTGATAGGTGATATACTTTCTTTCCTCGGTCCAGGTGACGCCGTAGCCCTCGCCGTTCATCAGCGCCAGGAACTCGTCCCGGTTGGCGGCAACGGACATGACGTCGTTGATCTGAACCGCCAGCTCCAGCTTCCAGCTCTGGCCCTTAGCCGCCGCCCGATACTCCCGGGCGGACATTTTTGTCGTACCGTCTGCAGTCGTTTGCTTGGGTGGGAGAACTGAAAAGCCGTGAGCGGCACAGATTTCGTCGCTCAGCTTGCGGAGCTGCTCCAACGTATTGGGGTTCTGCCGCAGCTTCTTTCCGTTTTCAAAGCTGACACTGTTGATGACGAAATGGGAATGGGGATGGTTGGTATCGCAGTGGGTTGCCACCAGAACCTCATGGCCGGGCCAGGCCCTGGCGGCGAACTCCAACGCGATCTCATGGGCCTGGGCGTGGGTGATGACCTCCTCCGGGGAGAAGGATTGGACGTACTGATAGAAGTTGATCCCATCCGTCTTGTGCCAGCTCTCCTTGGTCAGCAGGAATTCCTGCAGCGCGGTATCCCCGTTACAGTTGACGCCGGAGAGATACCTGTGGCAGTCTGTGTCCACGGTTTTCAGTTCCTGGGAGCAGTAGGCGATGACGCCTGCCATGGCGCTGGGGCTTTGCTTTTGCTCCTTGATGAAGGTTACGGTTGCCATGCGTCCTCCTTCGTCATGCGGCGCAGCTCTTCCAGCAACTGCCGCTGGAGGGAGGCCACCTCCTTGAGGCCGGGGACGTAGGCGACGCCGGCGTTGACCTTAGCGGCGATCTGATTCAGGTTGTTGCCGATGCGCTTGAGCTGTGTGAGCAGCGGAGACAGATCCGGCGGCGGATTGATTACGGCGGAGTCTGACAGGGAGAGAATGTACTCTGTCACATTCATCCCGGCGTGGAGGGTGCCTTCCATGAGCTTCGTCCATTCCTCCGGTGTTAGACGGACGGTGAGCGTCTTGTTTCGTTTGCGATTCGGCGGACTGTTAGACATATTGAATCACCTTCTTGTGAAATATTTTTTGACTTGTCAGAGAACAACTTTTCATTTCTTCTCTTCCTTTCGTTAAGAGAAGTGGGTCCGGGCTTCTGCCCGGTGCTCTGCGGCAGGCGGTGGACAGCCGGCGGCTCTGCTTGCCCCGGCGGGAGCCGGGTAAAACTCGGAGAACTTGCAAGGTTGTCATCCTGAGCGAAGCGTAGCGGAGTCGAAGGATCCGTAGCCCGGCCCCGTCTCGGTTCACTCGAAGCGGAGAGAACGGATTCTTCACTGCGTTCAGAATGACAGGGACGGTCCGTTCTCCCTTTCCCGCAACGCGCTCCGACGTTGCCTCTGCTGCCCGGGCGGGGTACGTTCCCGCCCCGTCCGGGAAAAGCCTGCACAGGGCTACAACGGGGCTCACGGCGCGGGTACAGGGTCGCAAGGGACGCTGGGAACGCAAATTTCCCGCGCGGCGTTTTCTGCGTCTTTTACGGCACTTCCGTCACTGTCCGCGGGCTTGCGATACTCCACTGACACCAGGCGGGTCCCGTTGCTGCGAAAGCTTTTGAAGTACACGCCGCACTCCTCCAGCACATAGCGCCAGCGGTTCAACTGTTGCTTCAGCGACTTCGGAGAGAAGCTCGTTTTCGCAAAGCTGTTGTAGAGATTCGCCAGCTCCGTGTTGGTACCGGAGAAGGAGCCCTCGCCCCGCATGAAGAATACGAACTGCTCCAGCTCCAACGGCAGCTTCTTTTCCGGGTGGCCCAGGCTGTCTGACAGACAGGTCCAGCAGCAGCTCCCCCGGTCAAATTGCAGACGCAGGAGCCGATCCTCAAAGTCCCGTCCGGTGCAGGCGAGCTCGGCGTTGGGCGAGTCGCGGTTTTGCCGGTCCAAAACAAACACCGCGTCCGCCGCGCCGGAGATGCCGTTGGTTCCCGAGAGCCGGTTGAGAGGGTCCTTATCCTTCTTCTTCCGCAGATGGTGTACCAGCAGGAGCGCAATCTGCAGCTCCTCCGCCAAGGCTTTCAGCTGACGAACTTCTTCATAGTCTCCGGCGTAGGAGATCTCTCTGTTGTTGCGGATCAGCTGGAAGGTATCCACCGCAACCAGGCTCAGCCTGGGGTGGAGCTGCTGGAAGCTGCGGATCTGATCCAGAAGCCCGTCCGCGATGGTCCCGGCGGAGATGGAAAAGAACAGATTTTCCGGCGGGTCCTCCGTGACGCGGTTCAGCCGATTCTGGAGGCGGTTGAAACTGTCCTCCAGAGAGAGGTACAGCACGTCGCCCTGCGCCGTGGGGATTTCCCAGAGGGCTTGTCCTCTGGCAACCCGCACACAGAGATCCAGCACCAGCCAGGACTTGCCAGCCTTCGGCGAGCCGCCCAGGAAAGAAAGTCCCACCGGCAGCAGGTCCTCCACGCAGAAGCGAATCGGCTCCAGCCGCATATCCGCCAAATCTTCGCCGCTTACCACACTGAGGGGCTGAATCTCCCGGCGTGGCGGTTCTGCCGGGACTGGACCGGGCGGCAGTTCCCAAGGGAGCTCGGGCTCAGAGATCGCGGCGGGCTCGCTGGGCGCGTTGTCCTCCCACGGGTCGGGGAATGAAAACTTGTAGGGCTTTTGCGTAGGGTTTTGCGATTGGTTGTTTATCATATTTTGTTCTCCTATTCCCTGCTCCTCGAGAATTTCGGGAGCAGATTTTTTGCGTTTTTCGGCATGAACAGTCCTGTTTATAGGACTGATGTGGTGATATACTGGGTGAATGAAAGGTAGTTAATTGTCAGAGTAGCACTGTACTCAGATGGTTGAAAAAGCGAAATTTGGTGGGGTTTACTTTGCCCAAAAAGTCATGGTTACTTTTGCAATCAACCGTGCATAGGGTGCGGGGAAGGTGAAAGGCTGCAAGAGCGATCAGAGAGTATGGATTCCGCTTCTGTGTCCCACGGCCTTGAGAACCTCCAGCCGCTCCTGGGAGTAGGGCTTCGTCAGCCGCAGGCTGCAGCGGTGCTTGTCGATCTCGAAGCTCATTTTGCCGCCGTCGATTTCTGTGACCCGGCAGAGCTCCGGGAACTCCTCCGCAAAGCGCCGCAGACGCTTTTTCAAATCCGAGTTGTGGGTAGTGATCTCCATCGTGGGATCTGCCTCGTTGAAATAGATCTGGGTGAATTTTTCACTTTTTCTCAAATTACTCACCTCCTCGAAAAAGTGTTGATTTTGGGCTGTTCCGCTCCGGGTCAAGACCCGGAAAAGAGCGTTGATTTTCCGATAAAACCATCTCTGGCGACCCGTTGTACCATTCCGGTCTGCTCTGTCGGCTGATTTCCGTTTTCCCCGGGTCAAGACGGGAAAACACGCCTCGGTATCAATCCTCCTTTCTGTGGCAGCCGCTCTTCAACATGTGTCGACACAATTAGCCTTGCCCTCCTCCCAGGTCCTGGATTATAATGTTGATGCTGCCAATATAAATAATTCTCCGGATAAAAAAATGAGGTCAGAGACCTCGCTGCAGTCGAGGCTCAAACCCTTTCACTTAATTATTCTTTGATTTTTGCAAAATTTAGAATCTCGCAGGACAGCCGCAAAATGGATATAGGACAGGAGGACAACGCCATGCCTTTAGGGATATTACAAATCAACGATTTCACGCAATTCATGATTGACGTCTGGAATGATAAGATATTTTATCAGGCTAAGGAATTCCCGGCGGGATTCATGGCGACATCCATTTTGAATATTCCAGAAGAAGAACTGCCAAAGCTGATACGTGCTGCCGGACCACTGAGCTTTCTGTTCCCGAAGGTGGCAAATTGCAGCGACGAAGAGGTGTCGGAGATATTCCGACAGTTGCGGGAGCAGATTACGCACCTGACTGAACTATTTTGGAAATATCCGCCCTTTTGCTACAATGATTATGCGGAAGAGTTGGAGCGGATCAATTTTCTGTTTGGTGAGGACGCGATCCCCCAAATACGGATACCCAATTCGGACTTCCGGATGGCGTTTCTGAAATACTGCTTCGGGATTGTATGCATTCCTGTGTCCATGAATAACTTCTATTGGGCAGGTCGGTACTTTGAGTTGGACTATCTGCGGCGTCTTAGAAAGCGGAACGAAACCTATTTCGCCCTGGCTGCGCACGACTGCTTCACCAGCGAGCGCTTTTGGGCTGCCATGAAGAGTTTGCAGCAATTAGGCATAGAACTGTTCACGCTCAGCCCGGAGTTATCCTCTACCTATGTGTTTGCCCGCAATCCGAAAAACGAAAAGGAAATGATTTTTGTGGAGCGTGTAATCTTCACACGCCTGGTTGATTTCTACACCTATGACCTGATGAACGGATTGCACCACGGCCATGCACCCAGCCAGTGTCAGGGCTGTGGGAAGTATTTTCTGACCATCAACGACCACAGTCCCAAATATTGCGACGGGATTGCACCGCAGGACAGCCGCTATACCTGTCGGCAGTACGGTGCAATGGCGCACCAGAAGGAGCAGAACAAGCAGCACCCTGTTTACCGTTTATTCGCCACCCGAACCGATACCATCCGCAAGAAGAACCGGCGGGGAAAGATTTCCGACGCGCTGCGGCATGAAGCACTCCACCTGGCAGAGGGGTATCGGGACAGGGCGCTGATGGACAATGTTTCGCATGGCGCTGGAGGGGACGACCTGCTTCCACATCGCAAAGGCCCTGGAGATGGAACAGGTCCCTACGCCGCGAGCCTATCTGATGGACGAGTTTGGCAAGTACCAGGCTAACGAGCGGGTGAAGCATCCCTACGCCTGGTGCAAAACAACAGTGTATCAGATCCTGAGCAACCCGATCTACCTTGGCAAGCTGGTCAGCCAGAGGTACACCACCAAATCCTTCAAGGACAAACGGATCGTTCCGAGGCCAGAGGAAGACTGGATCACCGTGGAAGGCACCCATGAGCCGCTGGTCGATCAGGAGACCTTCGACACCGTGCAGAAGCGCATTGAGATCAAGCAGCCAGCAACCTGGGCGAACTCCCACAACATCTTTCGGGGCTTGCTCATCTGCGGCGGCTGCAACACGCGGATGGTGTTCTCTTCCCGGACGGGGCGCAGGTCGGTCGGGCACTTCTGCTGCAACAAGCATCGGCGCTATGGCGGGACGGAATGCTCCAGCCACTATATCACGCTGGAACAGGTCACGGAATTGCTGCTGGGCGACATCCGTACACATGCAAGCCTCGCCGCTGCCGACACGGACAGATATGTGGAACACCTGATGACCCTTTCAGAGCAGAATTGGAACGGCGAAAAGGCGTCCTATCAGAAGGAGGCCGACAGATGCCGGCTTCGCATTTCCGAGCTGGACGCCATTCTGAAAAAGCTCTATGAGGATCGGGTGTTCGGCAACATCTCCGATGAACGCTATGCCGTACTGTCTGCCGATTACGAAGCGGAAGAAAAGAAACTGAAGGAAAGATACGATGCGCTTCAAGGTCTGCTGGACGGCTTTGTGAAGCAGAGCCGGAACGCAAAGGAGTTTGCCAAGCTGGTGGAGGCCTATACCGACATCACCGAGGTGACCGAAGAACTCCTGCACACGCTGGTCGATAAGATCGTGGTGCATGAGAAGGAGGCGTTCGATGGTGAGATCATCATGCGGGTGGATATCTACTATCGCTTCATCGGCAGAGTAGGCGATGCGGACGGAGAGGCGCTGAGGGCACCGAACATGCGCAGAGACAACAAACTGCTGATGGAGGCCGGGGTCCTGACGGCGTAATCAGCAAAACAGTTACGGTGCGCAATAGACAAAACACCCCGGTCATCATCAAGTACCCCTTCTGGCGGCTGACGGCCCGGAACCCCGCCGCGACCTACGCCTGCATCAACTACGGCGAGGCTGTCTGCCCGAAGGAGCTCGGCAAGCAGGCCATCTGCATCGACGGGGATGTCGGGGAGGTACTGAAAAGTTTTTGAAAGGAATCATCGGGGACAGCACACGGTGAACTGTCCCCGATCTTTTTTATTCTTTCGCCCTGGCCCGATATTCGGCGGGTGTCATACCGTGGAGCTCCCGGAATTTGCGGTAGAAATAAGTTTCGTTTGTCACGCCGGCCCGAAGCAGCACCTGATCGGTGGGCAGAGCAGAGTTGCGCAGGAGCAAGCAGACCTCGTCCATCTTTTTTTCGAAGCAATAGTCCTTCAAATTGATCCCGGTACAGTATTTGAACAGCCTGCTGATAGAGATACGGTTTACTTGACGTATGTCAAGTAAAATGCCATTATTTGCAAAGAAAGCGACAATCGTCGGAAAAAATAACAGCCAAACATCGGAAAAAAGTGCTTTTGCGGTTTTTCTATGCGATTTGACCGTTGACATTATATCGCTACAGCGATATAATAAGAGCGAAAGGAGCTGGTCCTATGCTTCTATACCATGGGTCAAAAGAAATCATTCCAAAGCCCAAGTACAACTACGGGAATGCCCATAACGATTATGGGAAAGGCTTTTACTGCACGGAGCATATCGAGCTGGCCAGGGAATGGGCCTGCCAGGAGCCGCGGGACGGGTTCGTGAATCAGTATGAATTGGCGACGGAAGACCTGCGCATCCTGCGGCTGACACAGCCGGACTACCATATTCTGAACTGGCTGGCGATCCTCCTGGAAAACCGTACCTTTGAGCTCAAAGGCCGAATTGCCGTTAGCGCCAAGGAGTATGTGCTTCGGGAATTCCTGCCGGAATACCGCAGCTATGACGTGATC
>JAFYAB010000030.1 GCA_017540945.1 Oscillospiraceae bacterium
CTCCTGCGGTTGAACCTGTAGCAGAACTCGCTGAGATAAGACTGCAAGTATTTCGTGCTTGTACCGTGGTAAGTGCCCTTCAGAAAGGCTTTAGCGTTGCCAATGATGGTGTGGAGCCATTTCAAATGCTCACTGTTCGGATCAAAATCCGCAGACTCATGGTTATATCCTTTTCTGAGAGGCTTAATATAGCTGCGGTAGCTGTCGGTCTGAACGGTTGTACCCTTTACAATGGTGGTATCCACAAATTGCTCTACTGTAGAGCGCTGCACATTTGGCACTACAGTCATTTTCAAGAACTGAGGGCGGTCTTTGCTGTCCTTCGACACACAAACAATCACGCTCTGGTTTCCAGCAGCACGGCCGAGCTTGCCCTTGATTTTTGCTCCGAAGTAGGAGTCGTCCAGCTCGACAATGCCTGCAAGCATATACTGGCTTTCCCTGTGATCCATGGCCTTGCGAATGCGAACAAGCATATACCAGGCTGTTTCATAAGAAATATCCAGTTTGCCGGCTAAGGTGCAAGCGGAAATACCGCGCTTGTCGGATGCAACAAAGTAGATGGCCTGGAACCATGTCGTCAGTGGCTTGTGTGTTCTGTGCATGACGGTGTTTGCCGTGACGGAGCTCTGGTGACGGCAGTGCTTACACTGATACAGCTTACGTCCCTTGATGTGGTAAAACTCACGGCAACCACACTTCGGGCAAATAAACCCGTCCGGCCACTTCTGCTGAAACAGGTATTCTTCGCAGCTTTCCTCAGTCGGGAAACGATTCAGAAACTTTCTCAGACTCAATTCTTCCTTGTGGTGCATAGCTCACGCCGCCTTTCGTTCTCTATGCACCAAGTATATCATGGCCGATGTCCCATAAAAGGCACATTAACCTATATCTTGTATTTTGCTGATTAAAACCGATAACCAGAATTGCAATTTGCAAAACTCAAACATGATTCATTTTTTCAGGTTGAGTTCCTCAGTATTCATTATATTTCATCGGGCGTTTCCAGGGTGAACCGCCCAAGCTTGCAGGAGCGGTACTCCTCCAAAAGCACCTTTGCCATCCGCTCCAGGTCCAGCTCGTTTCCCGGAAGCAGAAAGCCGCGTTTTCTCGCTGCTTGTTCCAAAAGCGCAAAGGGCGCTGCGTCAGGGGCAGCCTCGATTTTATAGCGATTGCGGATTGCCTCCGGATAGTCCCTCCAGAGGCGATCCATCAGTCGGGCGGCCAGGGTCTCGATGTCAAGGATGTCGTCCTTGACGGCTCCGGTCCACGCCAGGCGCAGACCTGCCTCCGGGTCCTCGAACTTGGGCCAGAGGATTCCGGGCGTATCCAGCAGGAGCAGTTCCTGATCCACCGTGACCCATTGTTTTCCGCGGGTGACGCCGGGGCGGTTTTCGGCTTTGGCGCCCTTTCGTCCCGCGACCTGATTGATAAAGGTGGATTTCCCCACATTGGGGATCCCCACCACCATGGCCTTCAGGGGCTTGCCGACCATGCCCTTCTCCGCATAGCGCTTGCGTTTCTCCGCCAGCAGCCGATTGAGCGCGGGGGAAAAGTCCGCTATCCCCTTTCTTGATTTGCAGTCGGTTTGTATCACGGAATAGCCCCGGGCTTTGAAATGGTCGGCCCAGGCCCTGGTGCGGGCTGGGTCGGCCATATCGATCCGATTGAGAATGACCATCCGGGGCTTGTCGCCGCAGATCGCGTCGATATCCGGGTTGCGGGAAAAGCTGGGGATCCTGGCATCAAGAATCTCACAGACCGCATCGACCAGCTTCAGTTCCGCTTCCATCATACGCCGGGTCTTGGTCATATGGCCCGGATACCACTGGATATTCATATCATCCGCCATAAATGTCTCCTATCCGGGACCATGTTCTGACATTGCCGTTCTGATAGTCCTGCCCCGGAAAAATCAGCCACAGGGCCTTTCCCACGATATAGCGCTCGTCCACCATTCCTACTCTGGGATAGCGGCTGTCGGTGGAATTGTTGCGGTTGTCGCCCATCAGGAAATAGCAGCCCTCCGGGACCGTAACGGTATATCCGTCCTCCACCAAGCCGCGCAGGTCCATAGGCTCGTTGATGTTGTCCTCACTCTGGAGCACGCCGTCCACATAGACGTGGAGGTGTCCGTCGTCGCCGGCACGGAAGCTCAAGGTCTGACCTCCCACAGCGATCACCCGTTTGACAATGGGCTTTCCGTCATCGAAGGTCGGAACGGAGGCTACCACAATGTCGCCCTGCTGATAATGAGAGGAAAGAAAATTGCTGCGCAGCACCAGATAATCCCCCGCAGTGTCAAATCCTTGCTCCGCCCCAACCAGAGTGGGATACATGGAATAGCCGGAAACGCCCACCAGACGCGCCGCGAACACGAAGCTCACGACGATCACAGCCAGTATACATACCATATCGTGCAGGACCACATAGACTGTCCCCGCAAAGCCCTTAGGCTCAAAGGGATTGTCCTTCTTTTCGGTTTTTTGCTTTTCAGACAGAAGATTCATAAACGCCTCCGGAGCATAGCTCTGATATGCTCGAACTTTTTCATTTTATATTATAAACGATTGCAGCGCAAATTCCAATACCTAATTTTATATTTTTTGTGAGCTTGCACAATTTCAAACTATGAATTTTGCGTAAAACGCTATTTCCGACTGACAGATTTTCTCTTGATTTTCCACTTCAAAACAGGTAAAATAAATACAGAAAGGAAATGGAGGAACAAATCATGAGCGAGTTGTTCGGAGACGACTTTATCACCATCACCGACGAGGACGGTGTGGAATACGAGCTGGAGGTGCTCTGCAGCGTAGAATACCAGGGCAGCACCTACCTGGGCGTTTGTCCGGCCGGACAGGATGAGGACGCCGAGCTGGAGGTAAGCGTTCTGAAGGTCGTGGAGGAAGACGGCGAGGAGATTTTGGAGGCCGTCACCGACGAGGAAGAGCTTGCCGCCGTTTACGAGCTGCTGTTGGATGAGTACGAAGAAGAAGCGGAAGAAGACGAAGAATAATCCCCTCTGTTAAACACCCTGCTTGGTGCGTGATGTGCCCTTTTAGACCCACAACATTTTTACGGGACGCCTGATCTTTCCTGGTGGATTGTAGACCTCCCGCTCCGGCCTCGATCGGAACGGACGTTGGGAACAGAGAAGCCCGGAAGGGGCGACCCACCTGCCCGGAACGTGCAGGTTATAAATGGGCGCACACGGCCATAGCGGGGTTTTTTTCGCTTTTTTCAGCTTTTGTATTTTGTATTTTTTTGCTTTTTTACAAACTTTTTCTTGCATGTTGAAATGAAAAAGAGTATAATAGGTGGCAATCGGGCCCAAAACCGGGGCCAAAGCATTTTTTTGAGAGGATTGATGAACAAATGAGCGCATCCGCATCCAAAAAGAAGCGCAAAGAACTTGAAGAGCAGGGACTGTCCGCGAGCGCCGTCGCTGCCCAGAAGGAAAAAGAGAGAAAGAACAAGCTGCTGAGGAACGTCCTGATCGCGGTCCTGGCTGTGGTGGTGTGCGCCGCTGCTGTGTTCGGCGTTATCAAGCTGGTCAATCGTCCCAGCTATGACAACAAGGCTGCTGCCGTAACCGTGGGCGAGGAAACGGTATCCGTTCCCATTTATAATTATTTTTACAACCTGAACGCTTCCAATTTCTACAACAGCTATTCCTTCCTGATTCAGGCCGGCGTACCCCTGTCCAAGCAGCAGTCCTTCTTCGGAGATGATGGCACTATGGAGGACTATCTGAAGGAGAACACCAAGAGCACCCTGCGCGAAATTCTGAACGTCTGCGCCAAGGCGAAGGCCGACGGCTTCCAGCTGAACGACGAACAGAAAGCCAACATCGACACCGCCATAGAATCTCTGAAAGCAGAAGCTCAGAACTACGGCTTCTCCAACATGGACAAGTATCTCCACGCCCGCTTCGGAGAGGGCTGCAACGCAGACAACTACAAGCAGTACATGGAACTTTTCATGACCTATACCGCCTATGCCAGCAAGCTCAACGAGGAGTTCCAGCCCAGCGCTGAGGAGTTGAAGGCCGCCTATGAGGAAGATACCGGCGCCTATGACCTGGTGAGCTTCACCTACGCCACCGTTGCCGCCGAGTCTTCCAAGGTAGAACCCAGCGGCGAGGCCGTCAACCCCGACACGAAGGACAACACCGAAAGCACCGAGGCCGCCACCGCTCCTGCGACCACCTACACCGATGAGGCCAAGGCCGCCGCCAAGGAGAAGGCGGAGGGCTACACCAAGGAGATGCCTGAGGACGCTGTTTCCGTCACCTACAACAAGTCCACCGTTGCCACCTATCTGAACGAAGAAGTGTCCAATTGGCTTTTCGAAGACGCCCGGAAGGAGGGCGACGTAAAGGTCTTCGCCAAGGACGAAAAGGAGCTCACCTACTTTACGGTCCGCTTTGACAGCCGTGAAACCAACGATTATTGCCTGGTGAACGCGAACATCATCACGATCCAGAAGGACAAGGAAGAGGAAAAGAAGGATGATGAGAATGCGTCGGACTCCAAAGACACAGGCACAGCAGACAGCGAAGCAAAGGAAGAACAGAAGACCGCCAAGCAGAGACGCGACGCTTTGGTCGCCGCCATCAAGGACGGCATGAGCGACGATGAATTCAGCAAGGCTGTCACCGATCTTGATTTGAGCGTCAACACCAACAGTGTCTCCCACACCTACTCCATAGACGAAATCCGCGAATTCCTCTTTGACGAGAATCGCAAGGCCGGAGATCTGTTTACCAGCTATGAGAGCGATACCGCTTATTATATCGTTCGCTATGTTTCCACCGACGAAATGACCTATCGCGATACCATGGTCAAGAACAATCTGTGGACCAAGTTCTATGAAGGGATCGCTACCGCCAACGAAATCACCGTCGACGAGGAGCTCCTCAAGCACGCCTATACGGACTTGACCTTCAACGCTTCCAGCAGCGAGGGTTGAGAATCGTACAAGCTGAGGATCGTACAAATAAACGACCCGGGATTCCAGGATCCCGGGTCGTTTATTTGTGTGTTACAAAAGATCGTCTGGGCGATATGCCTCAGGCGGAAGCACCGGAGAGAGTGCGATCAGATTTAAATCCGGATCTCCGGGAAGCTGGACCTGGCTGCGGTACGTGCCGGCTGGAGGCGGATCGCAGAGGGCGGCTCTGAGCATTGCCGTCATGACGCCGGACTCCTCCGAGGACAGAAGAAGGCTGCCGCCGTGACAGGCCGCGCCTGCGCTGACCAGGCTGAGACCAATGCCAAGACCCTGTTTCAGCTCGGAATTCTCGGCGGCGTGCCGATGAAACAGTCTTTCAGGTATGGCTTCCTTGAACCGGTTTTTCACAAGGAAGCAGACCTTGTCGTCACCGTTGCGCTGCAGAAGGAGCGATACGCGGCGATCCGCGCTTTGCAGCGCGGCGTTCGTGATCAGTTCCCGCAGCTGAGCGGAGAGCAGCTGCCAATCCAGGCAGACCCGAAGAGGACTCTTTGGAAGTTCCCATTGCAGCTCGATCCCGGCAGCCCGCAGGAGCTCCGCCAATTCACCGCAGAGCTCCTCTGTTTTGTTTCCCAGATCGCAAAGCTCCGGCGTCAAACGATAGCTGCCGCTGCGGAGTCGGACAAACATCTCCAGCTCTCCAGCCGTGCGGCGAAGGCGGTAAATGCTCCGCAGCGCCAGAGACACGCTGTGGGAGGCTGCCGGATCCTGTCCGTCGTTGTCCGTCAGCTCATCCAACGCTGTCGTCAGCTCATGAACAGCCTGTCGAATACTTCCCGCGGTGTGAAGCAGCGTATTGTCGTTCGCAGGCGGAATGAGGGGCGCCTCCGGCTGAAGCAGACAGAGCGTCCAAGGCTCCAGAGCCAGCGTCCGCAAGACCCACTCCTTTCCCGCAAAGGCCACATGCCGAAGCTGGGTCTGCTCACCGGGAACCGGAAGGGACAGCTCCTCCGGCAGCCCGTTTGCCGTGCTTCCAACCCGCAATCCCAAGGCCTCCGCTTGTGGGTTGGAGAGGATCAGCCTGTCGTTCTCCAGTACAAAGGCCGGCCCTTCCGTCAGATCCATCAGATTTTGAACGGTTTGCAGATCCATAGAGCCGTCCTCCTTTCTCCGGTAGTATGTGCCGTTCCCGCGGAATCATTTGTTTTATCATAATACATGATCCGACAAAATGCAAGTATTTGTGGAAAAATGTCGAAAGCTGTCGAAAAGCAGCTTGCATCTTGACATTTCGCGTCGAAACCAGTAGGATAAGAGAAGTATCACGCAGGAGGATATCGTTGAATGCCCAGATCCTGTTTCCATCGGGACGCGGCTCCCGCCGTCTCCCCTCCCGAACGATCTCTGCGTCTGCCCACGCAGCCGCCGAAGGATTTTGTCCCCACTTCCGAGACCGGTCTCAGCTCTGCAGAGGCCGCGGCGCGTCTTGCTGCCGGGCAATCTAACAAGCAGAGCGCCCAGCCAGGCAAATCCATTCCACAGATCATCGGGGAAAACCTGTTTACCCTTTTCAATCTTTTGAATTTCGCGCTTGCCTTCTGTTTGGCCCTGGTCGGCTCCTGGCGGAACATGTTATTTTTGGGGGTCGTTTTTTCCAACACGCTGATCGGCACCGTCCAGTCCATTCGGGCGCGTTCGATGCTGAATCAGCTCCGTCTGCTGCAGGAAAAGCCCTGTCATCCCATTCGGGACGGCGTCGAGCAAGACTGCCCGCCTTCGGAGCTTGTGCTTGGCGATCTGGTGGTGTTCCGTGCCGGCGATCAGCTTCCCGCTGACGCCATCATTCGCAGCGGCTCCTGTGCCGCGGATGAATCTCTTTTGACCGGCGAGAGCGATCCCATCGCCCGGGGACCCGGGGAATGGCTGATGTCCGGCTCCTTTCTCACAGAGGGCAAGGTCACGGCCCAGCTTGCCGCTGTGGGCGACGACAGCTACGCCGCCCGTTTGATGGGCGACGCACGCCGGATCCGTTCTCCCCGCTCGGAGCTCATGAGCGATCTGAACAGGCTGGTACGCTGGATCAGCCGTCTGCTGGTTCCCCTGGGGCTGCTGCTGTTTATCCGGGAGTACCTGACCCGCCAGGTCCCCATCGAAGAAGCCGTTCCAGCCGTAGTCGCCGCAATGATCGGCATGATCCCGGAGGGCTTGATCCTGTTGACCTCCGTGGCTCTGATGGCCGGCATCGTCAAGCTGGGCCGCCGTCAAACTCTGGTGCAGGAGCTGTTCGGGATCGAGACCCTGGCCAGGGCCGACGTGCTTTGTCTGGACAAAACCGGCACCCTGACGACGGGGGAAATGAGCCTGGAGCAGGCGATCCCTGCGGAAACGGATGAGGCCGGACTGCGTGCCGCAGTTTCCCGGTTCCTCGGCACCTTCGACGCCTGCTCCGGAACCCTGAAGGCCATCGCCGCAGCAATCCCGGCGGGGACGGAAAATCCGGTGCGGGTTCTCCCCTTCTCCTCGTCCCGCAAACAATCCGCGGCCGCCTTTTCTGACGGCACCGTTTTGATTCTGGGCGCTCCCTCCTTTGTATTGGACCGCGTTCCGGTTGAAGCGGAACAGTACGCGGAGGCCGGTTTCCGGGTCCTTGCCCTGGCGGAAGCGAAGGGCGATCTGGAACATGACGCGCCTCCGCCGGTCTCGCGGCTTTTGGGGCTTCTGCTGCTGCGCGACACCATTCGTCCCGCGGCGGCGGATACTCTCGCATGGTTCCGGGCCGAGGGCGTCAGTGTGCGGATCATGTCCGGCGACGATCCGAGAACGGTCTCTGCCGTGGCCAGGCGTTTGGGATTGCCTGACGCGGAGAAAGCGGTGGACTGCGCCGCGCTGTCTGACGAGGAGCTGTTCGCCGCCAGAGATCAGGTGATTTTCGGTCGACTCACCCCGGACCGCAAGCGGCTGCTGGTTGGCGCTCTGAAGTCCGACGGCCACACCGTCGCCATGACCGGCGACGGCGTCAACGACATTCCCGCACTGAAAAGCTCGGACTGTTCCATTGCCATCGCGGGCGGCGCGGAGGCCACAGAGCACGCAGCACAGTTGGTTTTAATGAACGGGGATTTCAATTCTCTGCCGGCTGTAGTGGCGGAAGGGCGCCGGGTTATCGGCAATATCACCAGAACCGCAAGCCTGTTTCTGGTTAAAACGCTGTATTCCGCAGCCCTCGCGATCCTTCTGCTTTTTCTTCCGCTGCGTTATCCCTTCCAGCCCATTCAGCTGACCCTGATCAGTGCGCTGTCGGTTGGCTGTCCCTCCTTCTTCCTGGCTTTAGAGCCCTCCCACGAACGGGCAGCAAAGCACTTTCTCCGACGAGTGGCCCTGCGGGCCGCGCCCGGCGCGTCAGCCGTAACCTGCTGCGCCATCGCCGCCATGCTGTGCAATCAAAGCGGCGCCCCCCATCAGATCGCCTCCACCATGGCCGCCCTCTCCGCCGGCATCATCGGTCTGGTGAATCTGGCCCTGACCTGCCGTCCCTTTACTAAGCTCCGGATCGCTGTCTGCTCCGTGATGTGCGTCTCCTTCGCCGCCGTCGTTACCTTCCTGCCGAAGATTTTTTACCTGCAAACCCATGCGTTCTCTGGTGCTCACTGGCTGACGCTTGGGATCATTACCGCCTGTGGGATCTCCATACTTCTGGTCGGGACAAAGCTGGCGAAGAGATGGGATCGGAGTTGATCTGTATTACGCGAAATAAAAACACGCCTGCGTCAGGCGTGTTTTTATTTCGCATCATATTTATGTACCAAGGAAGGAATAGTGCATATAATCCTTATATCCGCTCTTCCAATATATTCCTCTTGTGAATCCGTATTTTGCGAAGATCTGATCCACACTGCCGCCGACCGGGAAGGCGTAAGGATCTGTTTCGGGATGAAATCCCTTTCCGTACAAAAGCTTTCCGCTGGGAGAAAAGTATCCGTTCTCCTGGGGATTGATATCCACGGCCAGGCCCACCGTATGCTCGGATTTGGTTTCCCAGCGATAGCCGCCGAGAGAATGGATGGGGACCTTCTCGGGCAGCGCGTAGATCTCGTCGAAGATTGCCTGGACTGTTGGGGCAACTCTCTCATGGACTGGCAGGCTCCAGGTTCTGGTGTACTTCTCCCCTTTTGCGTTGATATCCCAGGTCTTGATTTCGATATTCGTCATGTGAGCGCGGGCTTCGGCCGGCGTCTTGTAGACCAGGCGATGGTCAACACCCTGATACTTTCCAAAGATCATCAAATACTTTTCGTACATGGACATAGAGGCGTTGCCCAGCCGTACGGGAGCCGGTGCAGGAGTTTCGCTGCTGGAGCCGGCACCGGAAGAAGCGCTGTCTTCATGGTAGGTGTTGCCCCGGCTGCCGACATTGGTATAGGGGCTCTCCAGCATTGCGACCAGATCGGAGCGTACATATCCGGGCTTCCCGTTGAAGCTGACCTTGTACCAGCCCCTGTTGAAGCCCACAATGAAGCAGGTATCATTTTTCGGTGCTCTGGCGACGATCCCGGAATTCGTAGACGGTTTCTGACGAACATTTGTGCTGTATTCAAAGCGGGCATAGCCAAGCTTGACATTCTTTACGGTATCCAGCTCCAGATAAGCCTTGTGCATATAGCCGGTTTTCAGATTATAGACCACATGATACCAATCGCCTGATTGCTCCATGACGACAACCTTATCGTCTCGGTAGGCCGTCCCCAGGATTCTGCCAGAAGCAGACGGGGTCTCTCGGAGCAGCAGCGCAGCAGCCTTCACGGTGCCGATCGCGGTTTTCAGTTCGGACGCATCCGCCGACAGGGACACAGCGCTGAAAACAGAAACTGTGATCGCCGTAAGCAGAAGCAATACAAGAATGCGTTTCCACACAGATTTCATTTCTGATCCCCCCAGATGAAACATTTTTCACCTTATCTTTGTAACTATATTGTAACCATTTGTATTATTTTTGTCAAGCCTTTTTCGGAGTATTTCTTTCCACCGTCGCGTCAGGAAGCAAAAACAGAAAAAATGCTCTTGTTCAAAGGCATTTTTTCTGTTTCTGCATGTTATCCGATCCTGCAGTAAGTTTAGAGCGCTAACTCAATAGACTGCTTCGTTGATCTTATAGCCCTTTCCCCACACAACCTTCAAATAGCGAGGTTCCGCGGGGTCCGTCTCTATTTTTTCCCGAATATGGCGTACATGGACCGCTACCGCATTTTCCGCGCCCATGGGAGCTTCGTTCCAAACACTGCGGTAAATCTCCTTCGGTGAATAGACCTTGCCGGCATTTTTCATCAACAAGGAGAGAATCTCATATTCCAAAGGCGTCAGAGAAACCAGTTTATTTTCCACCAGAACGGTCTTTGTTGCGTCGTCCAGGACCAGCTTTCCGATCGTAATCTGACTGCTGCGAGGGGCTGCACCCAGCTGCAGATAACGTCTGAGCTGCGCCTTAACCCGGGCCATCAGCTCCACCGGATTGAAGGGTTTGGTCATGTAATCATCCGCGCCAATGTTGAGCCCGGCGATCTTGTCTGTGTCTTCCGCCTTCGCAGAGAGCAGGATCACAGGCACGTTCGACCATTCGCGAAGTTCAGATAGCGTGGAGATTCCGTCCTTTTCCGGCATGACAATATCCAGGATCACCAGTTGGATTTCATGACTACGCAGCAGATCCAGGCATTCTTTTCCGTTATAAGCGCAAAGCGTCTGATACCCCTCCGCGTTCAGGTAGATGCGAATTGAGGCCACCACTTCTCTGTCATCGTCACAAACAAGAATACGATTCATAGTTTCCTCCGTTGATTGTTTAAAGCTTTTCTTGAATTCTGATTATAATTATCATAACACAGTATATCAAGAAATGAAATATTTTTTGATGATATTTAAGAAATTCTTAAAATAACAAGCAAAAACGGAAAGCAACAAGCCCGGCTGGGGCTTGCTTCCCGTCTATTTCTATTGTACAATAGATTTCGAGAAAAGCAACCGAAATTTTTCGTACGATTTTTTGGAGGTCAGTCATGGAGATTCATGAATTCAAAGTCCTGGCGCGGATCCGTTCAGATTTTCCGGAAAAATTCGGAATCCCCAGACAGAGCGGACTGGTAGATGGACTGCGCGCTTTCATCGTCTTCGAGCCGGAGTTCCGAAATCCCGACGCCCTGCGGGGCATCGACGGATTCTCGCATTTATGGCTCATCTGGCAGTTTTCCCAGGCTGTCCGTGCCGACTGGTCCCCCACAGTCCGGCCGCCCCGTCTGGGCGGGAACGTTCGTCTTGGCGTGTTTGCCACACGTTCCCCCTTTCGGCCGAATCCCATCGGCCTGTCCTGCGTCAAGCTGGAGGCGCTGCATTCGGATCATGCTTCGGGGCCTGTTTTGGAGGTATCCGGTGCAGATTTGCTGGACGGCACGCCGATTTATGACATCAAGCCCTATCTTCCCTATACCGACTGTCAGCCTGAGGCAAAAGGCGGCTTTGCCAAGGATGCGCCTCAGCCGTGTCTGACGGTTGAAATTCCCGCGGAGCTGATGGAAGCGTTTCCGGTGGAGAAACGCGACGCACTCATCGGCGTTCTGGAGCTGGACCCCAGGCCCTCCTACCATAACGATCCTGCCCGTGTTTATGGAATGCGCTTCGGCGGCTTCGAGCTGCGTTTTACTGTGGATGGAACAGTTCTGCACGTTCGGGAGCTCCTGCCCGGATCGTAGAACGGTGATTTTTTCCGCTTTTTCAGATTGACAGCTTTTGTTTGAATTTGTATAATAGAAAAAATATAATTCGGAGAGGTGAAGCAATATGAAGCTGCTTCTTTCCCATGCTGATATTCTGACGCTGGAGAACGACGAATGGCTCACGCTGCACAACGCCTATCTTGGCGTCGAAGACGACACGATCTGCTATTTGTCCGAGCAGCCCGCAGATTTCCCCTTTGATCGTGAGATCGATCTGCGGGGAAAGCTGTTGATCCCCGGTCTGATCAACTGCCACTGTCATGCGCCCATGGTATTCCTCCGGGGCATCGGATCGGATCTGAACCTTCAGGATTGGCTCTATCACCACATTTTCCCGGCGGAGGCAAAATGGACTGATCGCGGGATCCGCATCGCCAGCGAGCTGGCGATCCTGGAGATGCTCTCCTGCGGCATTACCTCCTTTTCCGATATGTATTATCGAAACGCGAACACCATCGAAGCCCTGTGCGAAGCAGGCATGAAGGCCAATATTTGCCGCTCCACCCAAGGCCGCCCTGAGCTGCCCTACGCGCAGAATCAGGACTGCAAGGAGGGCATCGCGCTCTTTGAGCAGTATCACAACTACAACAACGGAAAAATCCGGGTTGATTTCTGCATCCACGCGGAGTATACCAACACCCCGGAAACCATCGCCGCCTACAGCGCCGCCTGTTACGAACACGGAGGACGGATGCATCTGCATCTGTCCGAGACGAAGCGGGAACAGATGGAGTGCGTGGCAAAATACGGTATGACTCCCACTGCCCTGTTTGAGAAGCTGGGAACCTTCAAGAATCCCACTACCGCTGCCCACTGCGTCTGGCTGACCCGTGAGGACATGGACATTCTTGCCGCCAATGGCGTGAGCCCTGTCCACTGTCCCTCCAGCAATATGAAAATCGGCAGCGGCTTCGCCCCGATCCAGCAGCTGCTTGAGCTGGGAATCAATGTCACCATCGGCACCGACGGAGCTGCCTCCAACAACAACTTGAACATGCTGGAGGAGATGCATCTGGCGTCGGTGATCCATAACGGCTATACGGGGGATCCCACCGTCGTAAAGCCCGGCGACGTCCTGAAAATGGCCACGCGCAACGGCGCCAGGCTCCAGGGCCGTCTCGAAACTGGTGAGCTCAAGGTCGGTAAAAAAGCGGATATTGTCGCCATAGATTTCGATAAACCCCATCTGATCCCGGCGCTGGACTATCCCGCCATGCTCTGCTATGCGGTACAGGGCAGCGACGTCTGCATGACCATGGTGGACGGCAGGATCCTCTATCGCGACGGCGAGTTCCTGACCCTGGACGCCGACCGGATCCGCGCCGCGTCGAGAGCCGCCCTGAAGGAGCTGTATCAATGAGCGCCGTGCTTCCCGATCCTCCCCGGGCGGACCATGATCTCCCTTTCATGCTGCGCTATGAGAATGTTGCCTGGTATGAAGACGGCGCGGTCCGGATCCTGGACCGCCGGATCTATCCGGCGGAGACTCGTTTTGTGATCTGCCGTACTCATCGGGAACTTGCCCAGGCCATTACGGAAATGGTGACCCAGAGCTGCGGACCCTTTACGGCTGCCGCCGCCGGCATGGCGTTGGCCGCCTGGGAGTGCCGGAATGCGAACGAGGAAAGGCGGCGTGAATACCTGAAAGAAGCTGCCAATACCATTTCTCACGCCCGTCCCACCACGGTCGCCCGTATGGAGCGCATTACCGGCGGCTGCCTGGCCGCAGCGGAAACAGCGCTGAAAACCGGAAAGCCTGTCGATCAGGTCATCATGGATCATCTGATCGCCTCCAACAATCTGCGATACGGCAAGGTTGCGAAGATGGCCGTATACCTGGTGGATCTGATTCCGGACAGAGGCAAGGTCATGACCCAATGCTTTGGGGAGACCATTGTGGGTATGATGCTGCGCGAAGCGAGATCGAGGGGAAAACAGCTTCGGATCTTCTGTCCGGAGACCCGCCCGTATTTCCAGGGCGCCCGGCTTACCGCCACGGTCTGTCAGCAGATGGGCTTCGATACCACCGTTATTACCGACAACATGCCCGCGTATGTCATGGAACGGGAGGGAATCGACATCTTCACCTGCGCCGCGGACGCGATCTGTCTGGACGGTTCCGTGGTCAATAAGATCGGCACCTTCCAGATCGCCATCGCAGCCAAGTATTTGGGCGTTCCCTTCTATGTCTCCGGGATCCCTGACGCAAGCCATCCGGACCGCGGCTCCGTCCGCATCGAATCCAGAAACCCGGAATTCGTTTTACAGGCCATGGGGGTCCGTACCGCGGCGCCGGGAGTTCATGGGTATTATCCCTCGTTTGATATCACGCCGCCCGCTTTGATCTCTGGGGTCGTAACGGATCTGGGCATTTTCTCTCCCTGCAATCTGCCCCGGTATCTCCGGGAAGCAAACATCGGCCCCTATGAAATGGTGATCTGAGCCCGGTTTGTCGGAGTCTTTTCAGAAAAATATTCTGAAATATTTTGATTTCCCTATTTACAAAATCTGTTTTTATGCTATAATGTATGCGTAAATATATCTGTTGGATACATTTATAATTTTTGAGGAGGAATGTATTATGAGAAGATTGATCGCTCTTCTGCTGGTTGCTATCCTGGTCCTCTCCATGGCTACCGTTGTGTTTGCCAATACCGAGGAAACCAAGAGCCCCAGCCCCGAAGGCAGCACTGAGCCCAATCCTGATAAGCCTGTGGAGCCTGACTCTCCCTCTACCGGTGACTATTTCCTGATGCTTGTCCCCTTTATGGTGCTCGGTCTGGTTGGCGTCATCGTATCAACGAAAAAGCTGGTCAAGAACCATTGATTCAGAAGCTGAAAAGCGGGCCGATAATCGGCCCGCTTTTCTTTTTTCAGAATATCCCCCACGCTATGCGTGGGTCTTTCTGCAAAAGGGCTGCCTCGCAAGGAGGCAGCCCTTTTTTATGGTGTTGCGGGGTCAGGCAGCTCAGGTGGTGTAGTAGGTGACGGTGCTGCCGGAGGTGGTGGTCTGTTTCCAGAAGTACAGGCCGGTGGGAACGGAACGGTTCACCATGAAGTAGTTGCTGCTGGAGAAGCTCAGGTAGGGATAACGGCTGCTGCCGGTGTTCTTGGCGGTGATGTTGCCGCTGCTGCAGCTGAGCGTCCAGCGGCAGTAGCTGGAGCTGTAAGAGCTCTGGCTGTATAGGTAGTTGCTCTTGTTTGCCAGATACGTGTTGGTGGAAGCGTTTTGGATGGTGTAGTAGGAGCCGGTCTTGGCGATATTCCAGACGTAGGCGTTGGTGACTCCCGTCATATAGCCGTCGGCATAGCTCATGCCGGTGTTGCTGTAGAGGACGGCGGAGCCATTGCTGGAGGACTCGTACTTGTTGTTGCCGGAGAGGCCCTTGAGCACGTAGAGGCTGGAGGTGTTGGTGCCGTAGGTGATAAGATAGCTGCCGGTCCAGTCGGAGGGCGCTGCGCTCAGGAGCTCATAGGCGGTCTCGCCGCCGGCGCCGGTCTCGGTGTAGGAGTAAAGCGCCTTCAGAGTGATATTGCCGGTGACCTTGTAGGAGCCGGTGAGAATGTTGCTCGGGGCGGTGGTGCTGTTGTTGACAGTCTCGGTGACCCAGCCCAGGAAGGTGTAGCCCTCGGGAGCACCTGCGGTGGGCAGGGTGATGTAGCTGTTGGCCTCAGCGCTCATGGAAGCCACGGCGGCCACGCCGGCGGGCACGGTGAAGCTCACGGTATAGGTGGTGACGCCGGTGGCGGGCAGAGTGGTGTGGGTGCGGCTCAGCTCAGCATTGCAGCGGGTGCAGTAGGTCACGGTGTCGTAGCCGCCGTCCGTGGTCTCGGTGGGGGCCACATAGTTCTCCTGCACGGGCATACCGGCGTTGTGGCCCAGGGCGGCCACGGTCTTGTGGGTGCGGCTCAGCTCCTCGCCGCAGGTGGCGCAGTAGACGACCTCGTCATAGCTGCCGGCGGCGGTGCAGGTAGGAGCTGCGTAGTTCTCCTGCACGGCGGCCGCGGCGGTATGGGTGTGGGTGCTCTCGCCGATCACGGTGGTGTAGTAGGTGGCGCCGGTGCTGGTCTGCTTATAGAGCTTGATAACAGCGCCGGACTTGCTGGTGGTGTAGCGGACGGTGGAGCTGGAGGAATAGGACAGGTAGTAGTAGCCCTCGCTGTCCACCTTGTTGTCCAGATACTGGTTGGAGGTGTAGGTCCAGGCCAGGCCGCTGGCGGTGGGAGCCAGGTACTCGGAGGAATCCAAGCCCATGTACTTGCCGACGGCTTCGTTGTAGAGGGTGTAGCCGTTGGTGCTGTTGCCGGAGGCGACCCACAGGACCTTGGGCAGGTTGGCGGAGCTGGCGGTCACGGTGTTGTCGCTGTTAACGGTGACGGCCACGGGGCTCAGATAGTGGCTGCTGGTGACGGCCGTGTTGCCCACTGCCTTGCCGCTGGTGCCGGAGATGGCGCCGGAGGCCACGAGGATGTACTTGCCGCCGTTCTCAAAGGCGTCGGCCAGCTGGTAGACGGTGTCGCCGCCGCTGCCCTCGGTGAAGGAGTACAGAGCGTACAGCGTGACGTTGGCGGCGGGGGTGTAGGAGCCGGTCAGGACGGTGGGCTTGACGGTGACGTTCTCACAGGCGGCGGTGACCCAGCCGACGAAGCTGTAGCCGTCGGGCGCGCCGGCGGTGGGCAGGGTGACGGAGCCGCCCGCAGCCACGGTCTGGCTGGCGGGAGCGGTCACAGCGGCGGGCACGGAGAAGCTCACGGTGTAGTAGACGGTGGGGCCGGTGGCGGGCAGGGTGGTATGGGTCCTGCTCAGCTCGGCATTGCAGCGGGTGCAGTAGGTCACGGTGTCGTAGCCGCCGTCAACGGTCTCGGTGGGGGCCACGTAGTTCTCCTGGACGGGAGAACCGGCGTTGTGGCCCAGGGCGGCCACGGTCTTGGTGGTGCGGCTCAGTTCCTCGCCGCAGGTGGCGCAGTAGACCACCTCGTCATAGCTGCCGGCGGCGGTGCAGCTGGGCGCCACGTAGTTCTCCTGCACGGCGGCCGCGGCGGTGTGGCTGTGGGTCGCGGAAGGATTGGTGTTGTAGTAGGTGGTGGATGCGGTGGTCTGCTTCCAGAGCTGGGTCTTGTTGGTGGTGTAGCCGCTGTTGATGACGAAGTAGCTGTTGGAGCCCTTCACCAGGTAGGGGTAGCTGGAGCTGGCGGCGTTGCTCAGCTTCATGCAGATGTTGTAGGTGTCGTACTCCAGACTCCAGACGCAGTAGCTGGAGGAATAGGAGGAACGGCTGTAGAGATAGCTGTTGTAGCTGCCCAGGTAGGTGCCGGTGGAGGCGTTCTTGAGGCTCCAGCCGCCGTCGGCGGAGGCAGCCTCGAAGATATAGGCGTTTCCGACGTTCTTAAGCACGCCGTTATCCAGAGTCATGCCGGTGGCAGAGAAGCTGGCGGCGCCGCCCGCGGAGGAGCTCTCATAGGAAGTGTTGCCGGAGAGGCCCTTCAGGACCAGCATGGAGCTGTCCTTGCCGCAAGTGACGACGTACTTGCCGGCCCAGTCAGTGATGGGCTCGGAGACGATCTCATAGACGATCTCGCCGCTGCCCTCGCTGCGGGTATAGAGGGCGTGGAGCGTGGCGTTGGCGGTGACGGTGTACTCCGCGCCGGGGGCGTAGTAGCTGGGCTTTTCGGTGGTCTCGGCCACGGTGGAGGCGGTCCAGCCCACGAAGGTATAGCCATCGACGGCAGTGGCTGTGCTTGGCAGATTGATGACGTCCTGGATGTAAGCGGTCGTGCTGCTCAGGGTGTTCCCCAACGCCTTGTAGGTCACGGTATACTGGGGCTTGGCTGCGAAGATGACCTTGACGGTGCAGTCGGAAGAGGCGTTGACGGTGATGACGTTGCCGTTGATGGAAACCGTGGCAGTGCCGGAGGTCACCTGGGCGTCGGAGACATAGTAGCCGGTCTTCGGGCTGGCGGTGATCTTGTTGCCGTTGACGCTGACGGTACCGTAGCTGGTGTTGTTGGAAACAGCGGTCACGGTGTAGGAGGCGTCGTCGGTATAGGCCTTGATGCGGAAGTCGCCGTTGTTGGGCACGTTGGTCCAGGAGCCGTTGGCTTCCTTATAGTAAGAGGTGTTGCCATGGTTGGTGTGGGTGAAGGTGACCCAGCTGACGTCGCTGCTGGTGGCGTCATAGGGGATGTGGACATAGGTGTTGTTCTCATCGGGATCGGGCTCGGGAGTGCTCAGCTTGAAGACCACGGAGAACTTCTCCCCGTTCGTCAGAGACACGCTCTGGTCCAGAGGAATGGTGAAGTAGCCGGAGTAAGGCAGGTAGCCGCTCTGGGTGGCCGCCAGGGTTCCGGAGCTGGGGTTGGTATCGGAAGTCAGGCCGGTGTAGATGTACAGGGTGTAGGTGGTGGCCTCATCCCAGGGAGAGAGGGCCACGGCCTTCAGAGACTGGGTGCCGTTGGCGGTGAAAATGTTGGCGATCTGGCAGTTGTTGCCCATGCTCTGATAGTTCACCACGTTGCCGGTGCCGTCGTACTGATAGCAGTGGGCGTAGTTGTCTTCCGCGGCGACCTTGTAGAAGCAGCAGGCGCTGTTGGCCACGGAGGTGTCCTCATAGGAGAGGTAGAAGTAGCCGTTATTGCCCCAGGATGAGGCCCAGGAATTCTTGATGATCCAGGCGCCGGGGTTGGAGGGCCGCTTGCCGGACTTAAAGTTGGAGACGGCGTAGTTGTCGTCCCAGCCCACCACGGTGACGGCGTGGTTGGAGGAGGTACCGGCGTTATAGTAGTAGGCGTAGGTGGAGGTATTCAGATAGCTGTCGCTGTGGTAGTAACTGATGGTGCCCGCGCCGTACTCCATGATGGCCTGCTTGACGGCGTCCCGGTCCGAGGCGTTGATCCAGGTGGCGTCGGTCACGTGGGCCACGTTGTAGGCGTAGGCGTACTGGGAGTTCAGACCGGAGGTGGAGGCTTTGCTGTAGGCCAGGGCGGAGGTGGACTCGGAGGCCGCGCCTTCCCAACGCATCAGCGTATAGGTGGCAAGGGCGTAGTTGCCGCCCCGGTCCAGATAAGAAGATGCGCTGCTGTCGGTTTTCGCGGTGGTCTTATCGCCGGTCAGCATCCCCTCGGCGTCGTAGGCGTTGGTATAGGTGAACCAAGCCAGATGATACTCGGAGAGGTCCATGCTGGTGGTGGCGGCGGCGCCGGTGGCCTTGTTGATGATGCCGTGCTTGATCATGTAGGCCTCAATGGGCGCCATGGTGCCGAAGGTCCAGCAGGTGCCGTAGGGATTCTGGTTCTTGACGGAGGTGATGTAGCCGTAGTCACGGCTGTCGTAGCTGGAGGGCAGGGTGCCGCGATTGGCAGTACGGCCTAAGAGCCGGTTGTAGGCGGCCATGTCGCCCCGGGCGTAGGCGTCGGAGACGGCGCTGCTGCCGTGCCGCTCAAAGGGGATATAATCGTTGGGCATCCGGGTGTCCGCCCGGCCTTCCCCTGCAATCCCATTCCCTGCCAAAGCGATGGTCGGGAGCATGGTCATCACCAGAAGGACCGAAAGAACGAGCGCGAGAATCTTTTTCAGCGGGTGTTTCATAGGAATAAAACTCTCCCATCAATCAGATTTGCACCGCGATTGCAGTACTGTATTATTATACCATAGAAAGTGAAAATGTCCAGATTTATCTATTCCTCCTATTGCTTTTTGTTGAAAACGTCAAAAAGCAAGTCTTAAGATGCAAAGGTATTATTACATATATATCCGCTGTTCGGTTTTGATGGTCAGCTATGTGGTCAGCCCCGGTTTTCCGGCCCTTTTTCCGTCATTGAGAGATCGTAGAGGACGGGTTTCCCCTCTCGCAGACCGGTCGCAGCAATCCGTTTATCCGTATCCGCAATGCAGCGCGGGCTATCAGCCCGCCTTCTGTAGCAGCGATCAGAGTAAGGTCAACCTGCTTTTCAGCAGCGGGATTCCTTCCTCCATCCACCATCCGTTGTCAACGCCGCCGGAGCTCATCCCGCCATGGGCAAACTGTTCAATTACGGCAAAGTCCATATATTTGTCGGTCAGAACCTTGCCGGAAAGGGAATAGTATTCCTGCTTGATCCACGCTTCCAGCTCGTCGGGAGATATCATATCCATATTCTCAGCGCGTTCTTTCAGGTAATCCCAAAAATATGGATCGCCTCTGAATCCCCATCTTTTTGGCTTATCTTCAAATATCTTTGACAGCTTCATATTCCCGCTCCTCAAAATGTTTCGTATTGTAATAATAACACAAATCATAAAAGAAAACAAGTTTTCCCGTGAAAAGATAACAGAACCAGCGGTTGTCAAACATTGTGACACAGTAATCAAAGAGAAGGAAATCGTCTGGGAGAAGGCTGTAAGGCGCACGAAAAGAGCTGAAAGATCGGCATTAGAAAGTGAAAAACGCTTCATCTTTGACGGGTTTTTCTCCGTTATTTCCGTGTCAGCGTTTCCGCTAAATAGTCAGTTCTGTGGTCAGCTTTTTCTGCGTTTCCGGGTTTCGGCGTATCGCACAAATAACCGGGCTTTGTAAAAGAAGAATCCTCAGATTTTTGTGCTTCCTGCACAAAAATCTGAGGATTTTGGTCGGAGTGGCGGGATTCGAACCCACGGCCTCTTGGACCCGAACCAAGCGCGATACCAAACTTCGCCACACCCCGAAATTGCCTTATTATTATACTTGCGATCATGTAGAAAGTCAAGTCTTTTTTGTTGTCTATGCGGATGAACATTGTAGGTTGTCTATGCGAATAAACATTGTTGTCAAGGCGGATGAACTTTTTTAGAGACGGTGGCAGTTCTTGTGATCGTTCGATTGGCCTGTGTTTTGTAGCAGCGAAACGTACTGGCTGCAGCGTATTAACAGATAATTGCTCTATTGCAGAGAAACACGCTTCGCGTCGGGCCTCCCGTCGGAAGCCAGAAGAAGGACGTCAGTAAGACGCCCTTCTTCTGGAAGTTTATCAAGACAGCTACATGTACGTTTTGGAGGACCGCTTAGGCGGGAAAGGCTATGATTACGGCCTCAAAGGGACGGAGCTCGAACTGGAGGCTGTACGGAAGCTTATCACATTTCTCCGCTCTCGCCGGTCTTTGCTTCTCTCTGCCCGGAGCGTCCTCTGTTTCCGCGGCCTCGCAGGTGCTGAACAGGCGCTGATAGCTTCCCTCGCAGGGAACGCCCACGGTATAGTAGGGATAGCACTTGTCTGAGAAGTTGCAGACCACCAGGACCGCGCCGTCGTAGTTCCATGGGTTGCGGCGGATGAAGGAGAGGATATTCCGCTCCTTGTCGTTGCGGTTGACCCACTCGAAGGTCTTCTCATCCCGGTGATCGCTGTGCAGGCAAAGATAGCGCTTGTAGAGCTCCAGCAGCTTCCGCACCGAGAGCAGAACGTCCCGGTGTTCCGGCGTGTCTGCCAGTTTCCAGTCCAGAGACTTGGCCTCGGACCACTCGGCCTCCTGGCCAAACTCCTGGCCCATGAACAGCAGCTTCTTGCCGGGATGGGTGAACTGCCAGGTCAGCAGGGTCTTCAGCCCCTCCAGCTGCTCCTCCGGAGTGCCGGGGGCCTTCTGCAGCAGGGACTTTTTCAGATGTACCACCTCGTCGTGGCTCAGCGGCAGGACAAAATTCTCCTCAAAGACATAATCAGCGGTATGGGTCAGGACCTTATGCATCCCTTCGCGGTATTTCGGCTCGACGCCGATGTAGCGCAGGGTGTCGTTCATCCAGCCCATATCCCACTTAAAGTTGAAGCCGATGCCGCCCTCGCTGACCGGGTCGGTGATGCCGGCGATGGTGGAGGAATCCTCCGCGATCATGTAAGCCGGCGTTTTCTCGTTGACCGCCTGGTTCAGCTGTTTCAGGAAGCCCTCGCTCTCCAGATTGATGTTGCCGCCGTGGACGTTGGGGCGCCAATGATAGCGGGAGAAGCTGGCGTAGAGCATGGCAGCCACGGCATCCACGCGCAGCGCGTCGATATGGAACTCGCGGATCCAATAGAAAGCGCTGGAAATCAGGAAGGAGCGCACCTCGGGCTTGCCGTGGTCGAAGGCAAAGGTGCCCCACTCCGGATATTCAGCCCGCAGAGGATCGGCGGATTCATACAGCGGGGATCCGTCGAACTCGCCGAGGCCGTAGCTGTCCTTCGGGAAGTGGGCCGGAACAAAGTCCAGGATCACCTGGATCCCTGCCTGGTGCAGCTTGTCCACCAGGTAGCGGAGGTCGTCCGGCTTGCCGTGACGGCTGTTCGGGGAGAAGAAGCCCGTGACCTGATAGCCCCAGGAGCCGTCAAAGGGGTGCTCGCAGATGCCCATGAGCTCCACGTGCGTAAAGCCCATCCACTGGACATACTCCGCCAGCTGATCGGCCAGCTCCCGGTAATTGACGAAGCCCATGTAATCTTCTTCGCCCTTGAAATCCTTTTTCCAGGATCCAAGATGGACCTCATAGATCGCCATAGGGTGGTCGCGAACTGTTTTGTTTTCCTTTTTCGCCTGGAATTCCGCATCGTGCCAGGCGTAGCCCTCCAGAGGCGTCACGATGGATGCGTTGGCTGGGCGAAGCTCCGAGAGGAACGCGTAAGGATCTGATTTCAGGCGGCGTACATCGTCCCTGCCGGTGACGACATAACGATAGACATCGCCTTCTTCCACGCCAGGAATAAAGGCCTCCCAAACGCCGGGGTCCGCTTCCGATGTCTGCAGGGGCTGCTCCGCATCCCAGCCAGTCCTCGAGTTCAGGACCGCGACGCTTTTTGCATTCGGAGCCCAAACTGCGAAATTCGTACCCCGAACTCCGTCCCGCTCCATGATGTGCGCGCCGAGTTTCCGGTAGCTTTCATAGTTTGTCCCCTCATGAAAAAGGCGGCTGTCAAACTCTGTGAATAATCCCATGCTATGAACTCCTTTCTTCTGATAAACTGAAAATGAAACGGATCTCACTCCGTCATTTCGTTCCTATTTTATACCCAATCCAATCAGAATTCAATGGGTTTTGATAATTATTCTCATGCTGCACATATCTTACCAAAGTCGGCAAAGAGAACCGCTTTCTGCCCTTCTCTTTGCCGACTTTTTTGCCGCTTCCGCGGTCTTCTTTTCCTATTCTTCCTTTTGTTCCGGTTCGGGTTCTTCGATCTCAGCCACCTCTAAGGGTTTGTCCTTGGGAATCAGGATGTTGAGCAGAATGGCCAGGATCGCGGAGGGAACGATACCGGAGCCGCCGAAGATATATTTGAGCCACTGCGGCATGAAGCCCTGGGCTGCGGTGGCGGAACCGAGGCCAAAGCCCAGTCCCAGAGAGATCGCCACGATGGTGGCGTTGCGGCCGGTCAAGGGCTCCTTGGTGATCAGGTTGATTCCGGAGATCACAATGTTGGCGAACATCACGATGGCAGCTCCGCCGAGAACGGGCTGGGGCATGATGTTGATGACAGCGCCGATTTTGGGAAAGAGTCCTGCCAGCACCAGGATGCCCGCGCCCATTGCGATGGCAAAGCGGTTGACCACCTTGGTCATTCCAACGAGACCCACGTTCTGGCTGAAGGAGGTGTTTGGCAGCACGCCAAAGACAGCAGCCACGGAGGAGCCGAAGCCGTCGCAGATCACGGAGCCGGAGAGCTCGCGGTCGGTGGCTTCGCGGTTCAGGCCGCCCTCCACCACGCCGGTGGTGTCGCCAATGGTTTCCACCGCGGTGACGATGAACATGATGCACATGGGGATGATTGCGTCAACCCGGAAGACCGGCTTCACAGGAAGAAGGCTCGGCAGGGCGAACCACTTTGCCCCGCCAACCTTGGACCACTGGGTCACGAAGGCGTAGGTGGCGGTCTTGACTTCCTCCACACCGTCCGCGTTTTTGACCACATACTCAAAGGTGTTGGGCAGGACAAAGCCCATAATCATGGAAACAATATAACCCACGATGATGCCCAACAGTACGGAAGCAATGGAGGGAAAACCCTTCAGCCCATGCTTGAAAACCAGGATCGCGATCATGGTGACCAGACCAAGGAAAAGATTCCACATGTGTCCAAAGTCGGGAACTGTGGAGCCGCCGCCTCCGAAGAAGTTGATGCCAACGGGAATCAGGCTCAGGCCGATGGCAATGACGACGGTGCCGGTCACGACCGCGGGGAAGAATTTGCGCAGGGGCTTGATCAGGAAACCAAGACCCATCTCAAAGACACCGCCGATGATGCAGGCACCCATAATGGCGCCGTAGGCAAAAATGCCGGCGTTGACGTCCGTTGTAATGACGCCTGCGGCAATGCCTGCCAGCATACTTCCGGCAATGGCGTTATTGACGCCGATAAAGCCGGACGAGGTCCCCATAACGATGGGCAGCCTGCCGCCGATGGGACCGATGGGATAGAGCTGGACAAAGGTGATGAGGCCGGCGATCAGCATGGCGTTCTGCAGCAGAGAAACCCGCAAATCCGCAAAGCCGTTGCCGTCTGTCAGGCCGCAGGTCCCCATAATGATCAGCAGCGGGGACAGATTGCCGACGAACATCGCCAGCACATGCTGCAGGCCCAGAGGGATCGCCTGTCCCAGCGGGATGCGTCCGTCGAGGGAATAGGGGCTGGAATACTCTGGCTTATTTGACATGGTTGATTTCTTCCTTTCCTGTTTTGTCTGCCGTTATGGCTTTTTCATATGGTTTTCTGAAAAGCTCTCCCCTGCTGATTTCTATTATACAGGAAATGAAGAAATATGCAATCCCTATCTTTGCGGGCTGCCGGTATGCGGGACGGTTTTTTCAGACTCCCATGCAGAAATCATCCGGCGATTTGCCGGAACAGCAAACACAACGCAGAAGTCCGGAGGAGCATAATCGCTCCGGGCTTCTGCGTTGTGCTGTTCGTGTTGTTCGTCGCCGGAAGCTGCGTACAGCTTGCGCGATGACTTATTTGGCCGCTTCGGCTGTCGCTGCAGCCTGGAACTCATTGATCTCGTTCATGAGCTCTTCGATGCTGGCTTCATCCTTGGGCATATTGATGATCAGACCCACTACGCCCAAATAAGGATTGCTGGCGGACTTGGCGATCAGGGAACCGGGCTTGGTCTTCTCCGCTTCATTCCGGATGGTGGTGAAGATCCCGATGGAAGAGACCGTCATGACGATGGCCATCACAACCGCGATCACGCCGAAGATCATGGCGCCCACGCCCTTACCGCCCTTTTTCTTCGCAGAAAGGCCCAGCGCAAAGGCCAGAACGCCCAGCAGCAACGCAACGCAGCCGCCGATCGCGCCGGTGAGGAAGGTCAGAAACAGGGCAATCAGGACGCCGAAAATACCCAATACGATGCCGAGTACAGGATGGCCGACTTTCATTTTGTTTTCCATTTTTTATTTTCCTCCATTTTATTGTTCGGTTTCCAGAAGAAACGCGAAAGACTTATTTTACATCCTTCCGATCGAAGACGTGGATCGAAAGCCACAAATATGCGCAGATTACGACGCCGGATACCAGCAGCGTCTTGACCGTGGCAGGATCGGCTTCCTTCAGGATCTCATCGGGCATATAATCGCCGATGTAGAAGCTTTTCTTGGTGAAAAGCTTGTTGAGGCCGGTGTCGATGCCGTAGTAAACCAGAGACAACAGATCCATACCGAAGAGCACGGCAAAGGTCGTGCCCAGAGACTTGCTTTGAATGACGGCGGTGAAAAGCAGCAGGATCGCGCAGAGGCTCTCTATCAGCAGCAAATGCAGCACAAAGATCCGCAGACCGTCACCGACGCCGGAATCAATCACGATCCGTTGGAAAAACAGAGTGCCGATCACGTCGCCCGCCACACATACCAGCATGAACAGCAGCGTATGGGGGATGGAGCTCAGAAATTTGGACAGGACCGTGTAGCCCTTCTTCGGCATCTGACCGGCAATGTTCTTCACATAGCCGTTCTCCACGTCGGCGTAGAAAAAGCCGCAGATGGAAAGCAGGCACAGCATCGTCCCTAGGCTGCCCGGCTGCTTGCTGAGGATCTCAGAAAAAGCCTTCTGCTTGGGAAAGAGGTCCACTTCCGCGCCAAGAAGCTCGCTCAGCGACATCAATAGGCGATAGGCAGGTGTGGAAAGCAGCGCGACAACAAACGCCAGGAGCAGACAGATCTTGAATCCCTTTGCCTTTCGCATGCGGTAGAGGTCCATTCTGATCAGGTTACCCATTGTCCTTCCCTCCCGTCACGCTGAGATAGTAGTCCTCCAAAGAGAACGTATGCTCGCAGAGCTCCCGCAGGCCGACGCCGGCTTCGACGATGGCCCGGGCCATGGCCGGAGTCTCGTCCATCCGCTCGGTGACCCGCAGACCGTCTCGCTCCGAGGAAACAGCCTTGACGCCGATCCCGGCCAGCGCCTTCACCGCGGCCTCATCGTCATCGGTACGGATCAGAACATACTGCTCGCTGCGCTTGTGCAGCTCCTCCACGCTGAATTCATCCATCAGGGTGCCCTCATGGATAATCCCGTAGGCATCTGCAAGCTTGGAAAGCTCGTCCAGGATGTGGCTGGAGATCATAATGGTAATGCCCTTTTCATCCCGCAGGCGGGCCAGGATCCGGCGGACCTCTACGATGCCCTGGGGGTCGAGCCCGTTGATGGGCTCGTCCAGGATGAGGATCCTTGGATCGCCCACCAGCGCCAGGCCGATGCCCAGCCGCTGACGCATTCCCAGGGAATAGGCGCCGGAGGGTTTTTTTCTGTCCGTGTCTTCCAAACCGATCAGCTTCAGCAGCTCTTCCACATAGCCTTCGGGTTTCAGGCCCATGCCAAGGCACTTGATCTTCAGGTTCTCATAGGCGGAGAGTCTGGGATAAAGGCCGGGATGCTCGATCAGAACGCCGACGTTTCGCAGCTCCTTTCTCATCTCCGGGCCGGTCTTGCCAAAAAGCGAGTAGCTGCCTCTTGTGGGGGTGGACAGGCCGCTGATCATTCGCATAATGGTAGTCTTCCCCGCGCCGTTGCGGCCGATCAAACCATAAATCTGGCCTTCTCGGATATGCAAATTGACATCCTTCGCGGCTTCCTTTTGTCCGTAAACTTTCGTCAGCTCATGGGTTGCCAGAATATAGTCCATTCTGCACCTCCGTTTTCAAAACTTCCAAAAATATAGCATAGTTGATGGAAAAATGCAAGTGTTCAACCGATATATTCCAGAAATTTTGATAGGGCTGTGTTCCGGGGAATATAATACCGATAGATCAAATACGGATCGGCGCCGGTTTCATAACAGGGTCCGCCCATGCAAAGACCGAACTGATAATATTTCGCCGTATAGCTGCGGGAGAAATAGCTGTTTTTCCCTGTGGGATAGCACATTACGAAGGGCTGTTTGCCCGTGATCCGAGCCAGCGCCAGCATAGACTGATAATGCTCGTACTCCAGCTGATTGGCCCCCATACCGTTCAGATAGCCGTGGCTCATGGTATGGCTCTGGATGGAGACCAGGCCGGAGTCGGACATCTCCCGCACCTGCTCTTTGGTCAGGTTGTGGACTCTTTCCATGTCGTTTACGATCACGAACACTGTCGCCTTCACGTTGTATTTTTTCAGCAGGGGGAACAGCTCCGTATAATTGTCGTTGTATCCGTCGTCAAAGGTCAGCATCACCGGCTTTTCGATCTCAGCGATATGGTCCAGATCCTCGAAGGTGATGGCCGTATAGCCGCCCTCCACCAGGGCCTTCAGCTGCTCCTCCAGCGTAGAGGGGGAAATGAACAGCTCCGGGATGCCCCACATATAATCGCTCACAGCATGGTACATCAGCACCGGCACCCGATATCCCTCGGCGATCTCGTCGTTTCTGACGATGCGGGTGTAGAATATCTGGTCGATGTCCGGATCCTCCAGCACGGAGAGCCCCACAGCCTCCAGAAAGTCATTGGCAGGAGCTGACCAGGCTGCCCCGTCCGCTGCGGCGGGAGCGGACATGCTCACGACATCTCCGTCGATCTCCACTTCCGCCGAACCGCCGTTCAGCGTCAGCGTTTTCCCCCAGACGCTAAGGACCGCCGTATTCTCCGCCGCTTCAAGGCTGCCGCCGGCGATTGCCGCAAGCTCTGTCAGATCCACATAGGCCGCGCTGTTCCGGAGCTGACAGGAGGACGTTTTCTTTCCGTCGATCCACAGGACGGTCTCGCAGGGTTCCATCAGACTGAAAACCAACCCGGCATCGCTGTTTTTCAATTCCGGGACCCCCAGGGCTTCCGCAAACTGCCGGACCGGGATCAGCCAGTCCTCCTCCGTCCGGATCACCGGCGTCTGCAGTTCCTTCTCCTCGCCGTCAACCAGCATGTTCACGGAGCCGCCGCGGTAAGTCAGGCTATGCTCCAGCGCAGTAATGCTGACCAGGTCGCCGTCCTGCTCCAGCGCAGCGCCAAGCTGTTCCGCCAACGCTGTCAAACCGGTATAATCCGCTTCACCGATCCGTTGGCACCGGCCCAGTCCCCTTCCGCCGAACCAGAGATACGCAGATTCCGTCGGGATCATCAGATCCGTCCGGTTTTTCGTTGAATCCGTAATCAGGGTCCCGCCCAGCGCTTCCGCTGCCGCTGCGGCGGGAAAATACCAACGCTCCTCCCGCGTCACGGCAGGAACGTCCAGCAGCAAGCTCTTTCCGTTGACGAGGGCGCTCCCTGCGCCTTCTGTCAGGATCATCTCTCGGTCCCGGAACTGAAGCGTCAGTTTTCGTGCGCCGGATTCCTCCAGATCTGCGCTGACGCTGCCGTCCAGAGACGCCATGCTTTGTTCCACGGGCAGCATCAGGGTCCCGCCGCACGATAGGCAGTCCGGAACCGGCGTTCCGTTGATGAGGACCGCTTCGGCACAGGGCGTGAAAGCGAGGCAGCGGATCCGGTTTTGCTCCGGATCAGCCACCAGTTCCCTGCCCCAGATGCTTTTCAGCGTGCTCAGCGGGAGAAACCACAATCCCTGGTCCGTGGGAATCACTTCCGCGTCAAGGTCGATCTCGTCGCCGTCTGCCGTCTTGGCTATCGTCTTCCCTTCCAGGAAGATCGCGTCCCGGTCCAGCATTCTCACACTGAGCCGCAGCAGATGGCCGTGCAGCGCGGTGGACAGTCCGCCCCCGCATAAGGCGGACAGCTCGCCGGCCTCAAAATACTGCAGGCCTCCGATTTCATAGAGCTTGCACGTTCCATCGGGCTCCACGATCAGCGAGACATCGCTTAAAACCGGATCTTTCAGCGCAGCCTCCGTTGTGATTGACGCAGGCTCCAGGGTCTCCGTCTGGTCCTGCCCATCCGGCCCGCCGCAAGCGCAGAGTCCCAGGGCGCAGATCAGGATCAGCCCCGCGATCACGAGCCCGGTTTTCCAGTCCTTCATATACATTCCTCCCATGCAGTGGTCGATCTCATTTCCATGCTCAGATCATGAGACATAGAATTCCTCCAGTGTTTCCAGGCAGATACAGCCCAGCGTACCCGTGTAGACGGCGCCGCAGTCGATCGCGATATGTCCGCTGCGGCGGTAGATGCGTCCGTTACAGTTCGGATCTATCAACAAGGTCGGCGTATGTCCCGTCACCAAATACTTGTTTTCGTAGTAGCGTTTTCGGTAATCCATGCGCTCCCAGATAAAGTCGTGCAGCGCGCAGTCCGCCGGATCTTTCTCCGGCTCATAGGCTCCGACGCCCGCATGGGCCAGCAGAAAGCTCCTGCCCGCCAGCGTGATCTCATACCAGCAGGAAAGCCCCTCCATCCAGGCAAGGATCTCCTGCTGCTGCTGGGCGGGAAGCTGTAAATATGCCTCCCAGGTCACAAGCCCTCCGTTGCGTCCCGTCCAGTTCAGAAACCCGCGCTTCCAGGCGGCGAGCTCCTCCCGGGAAAGCTTTTTCTCCCAGGCACGGGCCGTCTTGCGGAACATATCCTCGTGATTCCCCAGCAAACAGATCACATTCGGGCTGGTCATCAGCCTGCGGATCACCTCGATCCCCGCGGAGCCGCGGTCCGCGGCGTCGCCGAGGAAAAACAGGATGTCCCGGTCTGAAAAACCGATCCGATCCAGCAGCTTCTCATACAGATTCAAGCAGCCATGGATATCAGAGATCGCGTAATGCATCTTGTTCCTTCCTTTGTCCTCGTTTGTGGGCGTAGTATTCGTGGACCAGGCTCCGGTAACCCAGCGCCTTCAGATCCTCATATCGAACGCGAAAGCGGGCCTTGCTGCGCTTGCCGCTGACCAGCGTGCGAAGGCAGTCCTGGGCGTAGCGGTCGATCTGCCCAAGGGTGTCGCTGGTGTTGATGACGGAAAAGAACCAGTGACTCCAGCTGAGCTCCCGATCCAGCGGCGCTTCCAGCAGCTTGCGGTTGAAGACGCGGATAAAGGCCGCCGCGGCCTGCTCCCCGCTCCGCCCGGTCCGGTCCCGCCAGCGGGACAGGGCCCGGGTCTTGCGGCGCATTTTCGCCTTGAGCTTGTCCACCGTGGCCGGGGCGATATCAATGCTGCTGCCGCGGCATTGAAAGCCCAGGAAGGTCCAGCCCGTTTCCGGGCTGAACCAGCTCTCCTTTTTCGGATTGACCGCCAGTCCCTTGTCGGAAAGGATCGAACGCAGGCGTTCCGCGTGGGTGCGGAGCGCTTCTTCCGTCGGCGCGAACAGGATGATATCGTCGGAATAGCGGGCGTAGACCACAGCCTTCCGGCAGAATTCCTCGTCCAGGTCCCGCAGATAAAGATTGGCGTAAAAGGAGGATTGCGGCGTACCGGCCATGATGCCTTTTTGCTCGATCAGTGGCTTTCCATTATCCAGCACCGCCGGCTCTGTCAGCAGCTCCCGCAAAAACGAAAAGAGGGCCGGGTCCGGAGAAAGGGCTTCCTCCAGCATGGGCAGAAAGCGCTCCACGTCCACGGAGTTGAAGTAGTTGCTGATATCGAGCTTATAGGCGTACATCCGGTCCAGGCCAGGGACAGCGCGCAGGCAGCGGATGGCGTCCTTGGCGGTGCGACCCGGACGGAAGGACCAGAGCCCCGGCGCAAAAAGCCCGTCGCAGGAGCGCAGCAGCAGCCAGGTCAGCAGCTTAAAGACCGTGTTCTCCGGCTCCGGGTAGATATAGACCACCCGCTTTTTCTCAGAATGCTGCTTGGAAATGACCGCCCGCCGTGGCAGAGGCAGGGGCTCTCCCCTGCCGATCCGCTCGCAGACCGGCAGATACGCCTTGGCATCCAGGAAGGCCCGGAGCTGCTTTTCCTCATGCTTTGAGCAGATCAGAGAGCGCTTGTATTCATAGAACGCCTCCCAAAGCTCGGGACGGGAGAGCGCGTTCAGCAGAGACATGGTGTTCCCTCCAAAAAAAACAGAAAGAGAAAGCGTTAAAGCCCGAACAATTTCGGGAAGTACCAGACCGTACACAAGTCGGCTGCCTGCGAAGTCATCTGTTGACTTGTGCCGGGTCCGCCGCAGGCGCAGGGCGTTCTCTTTCTGTTTTTTACTTGTTCGGTGCGGACTGATATCCGCGGGGCGGATCAGGCGCCCATAGCCCTGCGCATTCTGGCAACCACGTAGGAGCGGGCGTTCCACCAGCCCTCGTAGTCATAATAGAAGCGCAGATAAGGGGTCCCGCTGCGGCGGCAGCCCTCTCGGATCTGGTTGACGTCGCATCTTCTGGATAAAAGCTCCACCACCAGCACAGGCCGATTCCCGTCGTAGAAGGTATAGGACGAGGCTCTGTCGCTCCTGGGATTCTCGGAACGGACGGTCCGGTAGGCGGCGAATTCCCTGGAGAAGATATCCTCAAAGTATTCGCGGTAGCTGCCCGGGTAGTTGTACTGATTGGGCTCGTTGGGCATCCGCTCTCCCCAGGAGCGGCCGATGGGGGTCTCCTCTCCCTGGTCATAAGACGCCATGGAAGCGGGCTTGGGGCGGTCCCCAGGATGAACAGGCTGGGTCGCGGGCTTTTGCTCCTTGTTTTGTAATAAGTCCACAACCTCGGACAGCGTGGGCTTTTTGCCGCCCAACAGCTTGGATAACAGGCTCATGGGGTTCCTCCTTCTCTTCTCGTATGTTTGATGATTGTGGCGCGAGCTGTGCGCCGCAGCTTGATCTATTTGAAATTCGCGGACCAGATATGCTTTGCCAGCTCCGCGTCGCCGAAGTCCACGATGATCCAGCCCAGGAGCTCCTCGGACGGGAGCTTCATCAGACGGTCGTTCAGCTGACGGGCAAAGTGATACGGATGCCCGTAAGCGGCGGTACCCTTGGTGCTGAGGAAATGGATCGACAGGCACTTCGGGCCCAGCTCAGATTCCTGAATACCAGCCCGGAAAGCGTCCCATTTGTCTTCCGTACCATAGCAATACCGGTCCTGGACCCAGAGCTGATACTGGTTCTGATCGATTTTTTCGGAATACCTGGAAACAGCTTCATTCCCTCCCTGATCGGGCCAGCAGGCGGGGATGCCGCTTTTTGCTCCAAGATCTGCCTGGTCTTCAAATCGGCGCATCAGCACCAGCTTACCCCGGGCCTCGCCCAGCGTGGGGATCGTATCCGACAGCAGCACGGTGTCGCCCCGCTCCTGAAGCTCGCCGAGGATCAGGCTGTTTTCAAAGACCTCCACCGGATCGGTTCCATGCTCGTACTTTACATTGAAAATCACAGTCTCGCCGGGATGCTTTTCCAAAAACGCCTCGCACTGATCCAGCACGTCCTTCAGATAGAGGGTGCCGTCCCAGGGCATGGGGCCCTTGCGGCATTTGGTAAAGCCGTGCATCAGGATAAGCCTTCGGGCGCTCTCTTCCTCCGTGTCTCCAAAGCCCAGGCGGATATCCAGATAGCGATAGCCTGCTTCCAGCTGCTCCTCAATGGAGAGGGCCTGGCATTTGGTGACGAAGGCCAGCTGGGAATACTGGGTGGCGGAATCATGGCTGCCCGGGATCACGATCTCGTTCAGACGCAGGCTGTCGTCCAGCCTCGCCATCCAATCCGCCGAGCCCTCCGCCGTTTTGACCCTGACATGTTCGGTCAGGGGGATCACAAACAGCGCGGCGGCGGTCAGCAGGAGCGCCGCCAGCAGGATGCCCAGAATCCGCAGCAGGATTCGTCCAACGCCGGCTTTCTTCCCGGACCGTTTCATGCGCTCATCTCCTTATCTCTTTTTTTGTATCGTACCAGATGCGTCGAAGTCTGTCAAGCGGATGATTTGGATATTTTTCCGTTTTGAGATTGCAATTCCCGCATTGATACCGTATAATACAAGTAACCGGTAAAAATGGAGGCGCTTTTATGAAAGACTATATCATAAAAGGTCAGTTTATCGACAGCCAGAGCCCCGACACCCTCCGCGTCGTTGAAAACGGCTATCTTTTGGTATCCGACGGAAAATGCGTCAGTCTGTTTCGCTCGCTCCCGGAACGATACGCCGCCCTTCCCCTGACGGATTTCGGAGATTGTCTGGTTTTGCCCGGCATGTGTGATCTGCATGTTCACGCCCCCCAGTTTGGCTTCCGGGGACTTGGCATGGATCTGGAGCTCCTGGACTGGCTCAATACCTACACCTTCCCGGAGGAGGCAAAGTTCCGGGATCTCGCCTACGCGGAAAAAGCCTATGACGGCTTCGTCGCCGCGCTGCGGCGCTCCGTCACCACCCGGGCCTCCGTTTTCGCTACGATCCATTCCGACGCGACTCTGCTGCTGATGGAAAAGCTGGAGCGCTCCGGTCTTCGGTGCTTTGTGGGCAAGGTCAATATGGACCGCAACAGCCCCGACATTCTGCGGGAAGCCAGCGTGGAAAGCGCGCTGCGGGATACGGAGGCCTGGATCTGCGACGCAAACGAACGCTTCTCCCGCACGAAGCCGATCCTGACGCCCCGATTTATCCCCAGCTGCTCCGACGAGCTGATGCAGGGGCTGAAGGGCTTGCAGCGCAAATACGGGCTGCCCACCCAGAGCCACCTCAGCGAGAATTTCGGCGAGATCGCCTGGGTGCGGGAGCTGGCCCCAAGCTCCAAACACTATGGCGACGCCTACGACCGCTTTGGGATGTTCGGCGGGGATCACCCCTGTATCATGGCGCACTGCGTCCATTCCGGCGAGGAGGAGCTGGCGCTCATCAAGCAGAACGGCGTTTTCATCGCCCACAGCCCCGAGTCCAACATGAACATCGCCTCCGGCGTGGCGCCGGTCTCCCGGTATCTCGCCCTGGGGCTGCGGGTGGGACTGGCCTCGGACATGGCCGGCGGCAGCAGTGAGAGCATGCTGCGGGCCATGATGCACGCGATCCAGGCCAGTAAGCTGCGCTGGCGCCTGGAGGACCAGAGCGTCAAAGCCCTGAGCCTGGAGCAGGCCTTCTATATGGCCACCGCGGGAGGCGGCGCGTTCTTTGGGAAAGTAGGCCGCTTTGCGCCCGGCTTTGAGTTTGACGCGGTGGTGCTGGACGACAGCCGCCTTGTTACGCCCAGGCCGCTGGGTCTGCAGGACAGGCTGGAGCGCTCGGTATATCTGGCGGACGACCGGGACATCGCGGCGAAATATGTCGCCGGCGAAAGATTATTCTAATTTTTCCTTGTACTTTATCTAAAATTATTGTACAATATATCCGTAAAACTAAAAAAGATGGAGGATTATCACATGAAAAAACCGCTTGTTTTAGTCATTATGGACGGCGTCGGCAAAGGGGACGGCGGTCCCGGCGACGCGGTCGCCCTTGCCAAAACTCCCAATCTGGACCGTCTCTTCGCCACCTGTCCCTATACCTGGCTGAAGGCCCACGGCGATGCCGTCGGCCTGCCCTCCGATGACGATATGGGCAACTCCGAGGTGGGCCACAACGCGCTCGGCTGCGGCCAGGTCTATTCCCAGGGCGCAAAGCTGGTGCAGGAGTCCATCGAAAACGGTTCCATTTACCAGTCCCCGATCTGGAAGGAGCTGATCGCCAACTGCAAGGAGAACGGCAAGACCCTGCATTTCCTGGGCCTGCTCTCCGACGGCAACGTCCACTCCAATATCGGCCACCTGATCGCCCTGCTGCGGAAGGCCCGCGCCGAGGATCTGAAGAGCGTCTGCGTCCACGCCCTGCTGGACGGCCGCGACGTGCCCGCCACCTCCGCCCTGGAATACATCGACCAGATCGAGGCCGTGCTGGCAGAGCTCTCCGACGCCGATCACAATTACCGGATCGCCTCCGGCGGCGGCAGAATGAAAATCACCATGGACCGCTATCAGGCCAACTGGGGCATGGTGGAGGCCGGCTGGAAGACCCATGTGCTGGGCGAGGGGCGTCAGTTTGCAAACGCGACGGAGGCCATCGAGACCTACCGCGCCGAGACCGGGGCCATTGACCAGGATCTTCCCGCCTTCGTGATCGCCAAGGACGGCCGGCCCGTAGGCCGGATCGAAAACGGCGACTCCGTGATCCTCTACAACTTCCGCGGCGACCGGGCCCAGGAGATCTCCCTGGCCTTTGACCGTGAGGACTTCGACAAGTTTGAGCGTCCGGGCTACACCGGCGTCAAGTTCGCCGGTATGCTGCAGTACGACGGCGACCTGAACATCCCCTACCACTATCTGGTTCAGCCGCCCGTCATCAAGAACACCCTGACCGAGGTGCTCTGCGCCGCCGGGGTCCGGGAGTACGCCCTCTCTGAGACCCAGAAATACGGCCATGTCACCTACTTCTGGAACGGCAACCGCTCCGGCAAGGTGGACGAGCGTCTGGAGGTCTACGAGGAGATTCCCTCGGACATCATTCCCTTTGAGTTTGCCCCCAAGATGAAGGCCGAGGAAATCACCGAGCGGATGGTTGAAAACATGGCGGCAAAGAAGTTCGACTTCCTGCGCTGCAACTTCCCAAACGGCGACATGGTGGGCCACACCGGCGTCATGGAGGCGGTCATCACCGCCATGGAGGCCGTGGACGCCGGCGTCGGCAGGATCATCGAGGCCGCGGACAAATACGGCTACCTGGTCTGCGTTACCGCCGATCACGGCAACGCCGATCAGATGCTGGAGACAAAAAAGGGCAAGACCTCCGTCCGCACCGCCCACAGCCTGAACCCCGTCCCCTTCATCATCTACGATCCCGGCACGAAGCACGTATTCAAGGACGGCCATTACGGCCTGGCCAACGTCGCCCCCACCCTGCTGAAGCTGATGGATCTGGAAGCCCCCGCCTGCTGGGAGCCCTGCATGATCGAATTCTGATATACCATAGTAAAGAAAGGCAGCGATATCCATGGTACAGCGAAAATCCCCGGAAGACAGAAAACGCCGTCGGGACAATCCTGTCATAGCGATCCTGAAATTCCTTCCCCTGTTCTTATTCGCCAGCCTGGTCCTGTTCTTCAAATTTGATCTGCTGCTGGCGGCCCCGATCTCCACCTTCGCGGCCATCGTGATCTATATGTACACCGGCAGGATCCGCTTTGGCGACGCCTTTGAACGGGGCATGGAAGCCACGAAAACGATTGTCCTGATTTTCTTCATTCTGATGTTCGCCTATGCTGTGGCAGAATGCTTTATGGCAACGGGAGTCGGCGCATCCATGATCAACCTGGCCCTGCTTTTGGGCGTCACGGCCCGGACCATCGCGCCGGTATCGCTGCTGGTCACCTGCCTGCTCTCGGTGGCCACAGGCTCCTCCTGGGGCACCTTCGCCGCCTGCGCCCCGATCTTTCTGTGGTTGAGCCACCTGGTGGGCGGGAATCCCGGCTTAACGGTCTGCGCCATTGCCGGCGGCTCCTGCTTCGGCGATAACATCGGCATGATCTCCGATGTGACGGTTCTCAGCTGCGGCATGCAGAATGTCAAGATCATCGACCGGGTCAAGCATCAGCTTTTCTGGTCTTTGTGCTGTATCGCGATTTCACTGGTGGTATTCTTCCTCTGTGGGCTCAGCCTGCCCACCACCCACGGCAATCCCGCCGAGGCCATCGCCAAAATCCCCCCCGAAGTCCTGGAGCATCTGGCCGAGACCCGTCCCTCCGCTGTGGAGCTCCTGAACCAGGTGAAAAACGGCGTGCCCTATTATATGATCATTCCGGTTTTCGTCGTGATCGTCATGAGCTTCCTGAACTGCCACACGCTGCTTTGCCTCTGCGCCGGCGTATTCTCCTCTCTCCTGCTGGGCAGCCTCGCCGGAACCATCGCGTTCTCTGATTGGCTTTCCTCCGACGGGCCGATTTTCGCGGGCTTCAGCGACGCGGGCAGCTGGGTTGTGGTCATGATGCTCTGGGTGTCTGTGTTCGGCGGGATTATGAACGCGATGGACGCCTTTGCGCCCCTCAAGCGTCTGGTCATTCGCATCTCCGGCAACATCCACCACCTGATGGGCTGGTGCAGCGTGCTGTGTCTGGTCGGAAATGCCGCCCTGGCGGACGAGAGCGCACAGGTCGCCACCATGTCCCCCATTATCCGCGATATCGTCGAGCAAAATACGGAATGCGATACCGAGGAGGACGCCTACCAGCTTCGTGTAAAGCTTGCTACCTTTACATCCTCCATGGGCATTTACGGCTCTGAGCTGATTCCCTGGCACTGCTTCCCTGTGTTCTTCGCCTCCATTGCTTCCATGGTGTACCCGCTGAAGCAGTTTTCTCCCTTGGATATCATCCGTCAGAACTACACGAGCTTTATCATGATCGCGTCGATCCTGATCCTGACCTTCAGCGGTTGGGACCGCATACTTCCGCGCTTCGGTCTCCCGAAGGGCGCCCGCCTGAAAAAGCTTAGCTGACGCCACACACATTGGAGTCCGCAAAATAAGTCGTTCAATTTGAAAAATAGGGCTTGACAAATTCGGATTTTTTGCTATAATAACGTAGCTGATTGCGAAACGCTGTTATAGCTCAGCCGGTAGAGCGCATCCTTGGTAAGGATGAGGTCCCCGGTTCAAATCCGGGTAACAGCTCCAAAAACGCCTGACTTCTTCGGAAGCCAGGCGTTTTTCTTTACGTCGTTCAGAACGTCGGGGAGAAAAAGTCTCCCCCGTCCTTCCTTCGCGTAAATTTTAGAGGACGTCTTTCCGTCATGCTCTTCTTTTGGTGGAGATAAGCGGGATACTCCGGGGCTGCGCCCCTCCGTGACACTGCGGA
>JAFYAB010000031.1 GCA_017540945.1 Oscillospiraceae bacterium
CTGCTCCTGCTGGGCCTGATCGTCTGCTATTCCCTGCTGACGCTGCTGTATTATCAGCATTTGGCATAGTCAAACGGCTTGCGGCCCTGCGGCTCGCGTTCTCCACAGCGTTCTCCGATGGGAGGACGCTGTGGTTTTTTTCACAGATGTTACCTTTTCTGCGCTTACAGCGTTATAATAAATGAAAGGATTCTTTCCGGGAAAGGCAGGCGATGCAGACTTGGACAAGCAAATCTATACGGAGGCGGTTCGGCGGAACAGCCAGCGGGTGTATCTGTTGGCCCTGTCCTTTACCCGGCAGCGGCAGGACGCGGAGGACGTGATGCAGACCGTTTTCCTGAAGCTGTGGAAGCATCCGATTGCTTTCACAGACGAGACCCATATGGACAAATGGCTGACCAAGGTGACGGTCAACGAGAGCCGGAGCCTGCTGCGGGCCAGAGCCCGGGAGCCGCTCTCCATCGACGAGCTGGAAGCCCTGGGTACGGCTGCCGGGGAACCGGAGGAGTTTGATTTGATTTCCGCGGTTTTGCGGCTTCCGGAACCCCTGCGCGCCGTCATCCACCTGCACTACTACGAGGATCTGCCGATCAAAGAGATTGCAAGTCTGCTGAATATCAGTCAGGCGTCGGTTAAAATGCGGCTGGTCCGGGGGCGAAAACGCCTGAAATCTGAGTTAACGGAGGGCGAGTAAAATGACAAAAGATCAATATCGTGAAGCATTTTCCAAGATTCAGCCTTCCAAAGAGGCTGTCGATCGTTTATTGGAGATCCCGAAAGAACACCCAAAGCGCAGGGCTTCGATCCGACTCGGCGCGCTGATTGCCGTGGCCGCGGTGGTCATCCTGCTGCTGGGCGGTACGGTTTACGCGATCTCCCATTGGTTCCAGCTGACAGACGGTAACCAAATTGATGAACCGAAGCAGTTGGAAAGCGGCGAGCCGTCCCGCCCTGCCCCGCAGAATGGGATCAGGCTGGAAGACCAGGGAGAAGGAAACTATATCGGCTTCATCTTGGACGGCTGGAGCTTGTCGGACCGGAAGAACGGCTCAAACAACATCATGCTGAAGGCAGTCACGTCATACCGACAGCCCGATTCTCAGCCTGTGCTGGACGCGGAAACCCTTGCGGCGGCCTATACGCAGTATTTTCCCATTACGCCTGATGACGAGAAGCTCTGCGTTCAGATCCTGGACCGGGACGGTCTGGGCTACCGGGACTACTTTACCCGCTATGAGACGGAGCTGGTAAAGGAAGGGACCCTGAACGGCATGGATACCGTCTGGCTCACCATCAACGGAGCGCCAAATGATTACGGCAGCCCGGAAGACACGTATCATCTCTTCTGTCACAGCGCGGAGCTGCACTGCACCTTGGTGGTCAGCTCCAACCGGGGCTTCGAGCGTTGCGAGGAGGCCCTCTCCCACCTGACGCTGGTAGACTCCGGGGTGCCGATTCGGCGGCAAGCGCTGACCGTCTGTGGTCTGCGGCTGCGGGAGCTTCCGGAAGGGTTTGAGATCGACTTGGAACACACAGGGACTCTGGAAGGCAGCATGCCAGGCTGGGAGCAAAAGGACCCCAACGCGGATCTGAGCGGTGCCTACGCCCGCCTTTCTCTGATCCGTCCGTCGGACGGGCTGTGGATCCTTCTCAATGCGGAAGCCTCCCACGATGACTATGAACACGTAAGCGGCTATACCCTCAACCGCACCGGGACGCTGAACGGTCACATGGTCCTTTGGTTTGACAAGTCCGACGGCATCGAACTGGTTTACCGCTTTGAAGACGGAACCCAGGCCTGCCTCTACGCCAAAGGCAGAGGCGCGGAGGTTGAAGCGCTCCTGGAGGAGCTGGCGCTTCACGTGGAACCCGTCCCCATGGACCTGATCAAGGGAGCTCCCCTGGAATTCTTCGGCCTTGCCCAGGGCTGATCCAAATCTCGAATAAAGAGGAATGATCTATGAAAAAACGATTGCTCAGAAAGATCGCACTTCTTCTGACGGTTCTGCTGCTGTTGAGCGGTTGCGGAAAACCGGAAGATCCATCCAAACCGGAAAACACAGAGAAGCCTGCAAACACTACCGTGCGTGTTACAATGCCAGACGGTACGGAACCTTCCGCTTCTGAAAAACTCGATCTGCCGAATGAAGTCCGGCTGGATGGCGATACATTGCTGGATATCTGCCCATCGGAAGACGGATACTTGCTGCTCTCCAGAGGTATGTATGGCTATCATCTGTCGTCGCTGGACGAAAATCTGACCGTCGGGGAGACCGTTGACCTCCCGGAGCGTTCCCCGGAGAGCATCCTGGAAGCAGGCGGCAGCCGCTGGACGTTAGAGCGTGCGGAAAGCGGCTATGCAGTCTTCTGTGATGGAGCGCTTTGGACAGAAACAGAACGGGACACGTTCCAAAATCAGCTCGTATGGTCAGATAATACCCTCTACACGGTTCAGATGCGGGAGCTCTGGTGCGGCAAGAACAAGGTCGCCATGCCGGACAAGCCCGGGACAAGCTATGACGTGACCTGCGTGGTACGGGTCAACGGTCAGACCTTCGCGCTGGTAGAGGGCTGGACAGACCATAAGCTGTCGGGCCAATGGCTCTGCCCCATCGACGGAAACACCACGCAGCTTAGCTTGCCAGCTTCGGAATTCCCGATTGCAGCGGAGTTTGCATGCTGGAATGAAAACGGAGTCTGGTTGGTCTCTGGCTCGAAGCTGTACACAACGGACGGGACAAGCGTTTCCGAGCTCTGCGATCTGGCAGCACAGGGTGTGAACATTTCGGAGATGACGCGGATCTTGCCGCTTGCGGACGGAACCTTTCTGGTTTTGCAGTGGGACAGCTTGCTGCGGATCGACCCAGACAGGAAAGCAGCCGGAGAGCTGACCATCGGTTTGTATCGCCCGTCTTACGATACAGACGCGGCGATTGCAGCCTTCAACCGAAGCGGCGCCGACTGGCGGGTGAAGCCCAGAAGCTTTGAGGATCTGGAAAGCATGAACCTGGCGCTGCTGAACGGCGAACTGGATCTGATCTGCTCCTCTGACCTGGATGTGATGAACAACTACGCGGTCAAGGGCCTGCTTGCTCCCATCGACGGAAGCGTCACAGCACGGGTCCTGCCCAACCTCGTTCCGCTCTGCACGGTCAACGGCGCCTGCGTCTATCTGCCCCGCACGGTGGAGCTGGAATGCAGCAGCATCCCAGCATCCTATGTCGGCGCGGAAGACGTGACGGATCTGGACCGCCTAAGGGCGCGGATCGACGCGGCCTGCCCCGAGAGCTATGAGAGCGAGTGTAAGAGCTTCATGCTGCAGGGCATTCTCTCCCAATGCGGCAGCGGCTGGATCGATTGGGAGACCCGCAGCGCCCACTTTGACAGCCCCTCCTTCCGCGGCACGCTGGAATTCTGCAACCGATTTGAGAATGACGACTACACTGCTGCGATCAACGCGAACGCCTATCACGAGGCAGGCATCGAGCGCTTCATGCTGAATGAAACCCTTTGGCCGGGCACGTATCACTATAAGGTCCACGACGATCCGGAGCGGAACACCCACGCCCGCGTGCTGTTTCCGTTTCCCGTCGGCGGGTATCAGGGCTTTGGCCTGCAGGGGCGCGGTTTTTACGCCATCGTAAACGGCGCGAATGCCGCAGGCGGACAGGAATTTCTGGACTTTCTGTTTTCCGAGGACCAGTGGTTTGACAAGCCAAATCACCCCGGCGATATGCACAACGATTTCCCAGTCCAGCTCACGCGCCTCGACGCAGTCCTGCAGATGTATATCGAGCGGGTTTCGACGGACGAGGCCAGGCAGGACGCAAAGGAACTGCGCGAAGGCCTGCTGAACGCGGATCATTTGACGGATACGAACATCAGCGAGCCGGAACAGATCATTTTGGAGGAAGCGGAGGCTTATTTCAACGGCGATATTTCTGTTGACGAGGCCGTGCAGCGGATTCAGAACCGGGTGGAGATCTACCTGGCGGAGCGGGGCTGATTGGGAGGAATATGAGATGAAACTTCGTTCAATCCTTGTGCTGATTTTGGCAACGGCGCTGCTGTTGAGCGCTTGCGGGAAGCCAAACAATCCGGAGACGACGGAGGAAGCGCCGGTGGGTTCTGTCGCGGACGTCGTGGACGCGGGCAGCGATACCACGTTTCTGGATTTTTGCCGGACGACAAACGGCTATGCTGTGCTGTCGAGAACAGCCTCCGGAATGGAGATCAGCGAGCTGGACGCCGAACTGCAGGAAACCGAAAAGAATCCGGTCGATCTCGGGGAAGCCTTTTCTATTGCGGAGGGCGGAGGGCATCGTTGGATCGTCGTGATGAGCGAGGGCAGCAAGGTCGAGATCCTCTGCGACGAAAGCACCTGGCTGCAGACGGGAATCAGCGGATATCTGTATCAGAGTCAGCTTGTATGGGAGCAGGATACGCTTTATTCGGTGCTGAACCGCAGCCTTTGGATCGGCCAGACAAAGGTGGAGCTGCCGGAGGATGGCTCTGGGAAACAATACCAGGTCTATTGCGTTGTGAAGGTCGGCAATCAATTGTATGCTCTTGTAACAGTGAGTTCGGGCGGAGAAGCCGCTGGTCAATGGCTCTGTCCCATTGACAAAACGACCACAAAGTTGACGCTCCCGGAGCAGTCCTTCCCCCTGCGCGCAAAATTTGCCTGCTGGAACGAGGACACAGCCTGGATGCTCTATGATTCCATGCTATACCGGACCGACGGGAGCTCCTGTGACAGCGTCTGCGATCTGAGCGCTTCCGGTGTGGAAGTCGAGGAACTCTTGCGAATCCTGCCTGGGGACAATGGAACCTTCTATGCTTTACAGGAAAATGGCATCCTGCACATCAATCCGAACGTGACCCAGGAAGCAAAGACCTTGACCATGGGCGTCTACACGCTTTATACTGACTGCGATCAGGCAATCGCCGCTTTTAACCGAACCGGAACCGGCTGGCGAATCCGTGCGAAATACTATAACGACATAGAGACGATGAACCTCGCGATATTAAACGGTGAGCTGGACCTGATCTGTTCCCTGGACGAAGGCATTATGCACAATTACGCCTCCAAGGGACTATTGGTGCCCATCGACCCGAGCCTGACAGATCAAGTTCTGCCTAACATTGTCGCGGCTTGCTCCGAACGGGGCAGCTGTTGGTATCTGCCCCGGGGCATGCTGTTTGCCTGTGCGAAGATTCCGAGCAACTGCGTTGATGATCCAGCCGACTTGAAGGATCTGAAGCGGCTTGTGGCAGACATGGACAGATATTGTCCATACGTCTATGACTGCTTTACCAAGGAAGCAATGCTGGATTATCTCCTCCAGAATGCCGGAGACGGCTGGGTGGATTGGGACAGTCGAACCGCAGATTTTACCGGAGAGGAATTCCTTGCGGTACTGGATTTTATAAACCATTTTGAAAATAGCGATGCAACAGCGAATGCAAACATGTATGAAGCAGAACAGGCAGGGAAACAAATCTTCATAGTCAATTACCCGATCCGCTTAGATCGTTACCATGTACTTCGTTCCTATGATGCCGATACCGGTGAAGAGGCGTGGTACTTCTTCCCATTTCCGGTAGGTGATTGCTCCGGCTTTGCGATCCGTCAGAATGGTTTCTATGCTGCAGTCCAGGGAAAAAACAAGGCAGGCACCGATGCTTTCCTGAATTTCCTTTTTTCGGATGATAATTGGTTCGATAAGCCAGAGGATCTGAGCAAGGGAAAGTATGATACTCCGTATCCGGTAAACACAAAACATTGTGAAGAGCTTTTGAACTTACAATTGGAAGCATGCTTCAACGCTCCGTATTGCGATACAACCGGCTTGAATGAAGCGTCTGTTGAATGGCTTGAGGAGATTAAGCGCGCAGACCATTTCTGCTATTCCTGGAGTAATGAAATCAATGATATTATTACGGAAGAAGCCAAGCCGTTTTTCCACGGCGATATTTCTGCCGACGAAGCAGCCCGTCGCATCCAGAACCGGGTGGAAATCTATCTTTCGGAACGAGGCTGATATGCGGTGCCGAACGATTCCGGTCCGGCTTCGCCTGCCTAAAGCGAAAAGCCCGCGGAAACGATTACACAAAAAGCCATTGACCTTTCTGTTTCTGATTCCAAGCCTTATCGGCGTGCTGCTCTTCTTTGTGCTGCCATTCGGCATGGTGATCTACTACAGTCTGGTCAATCGTCCGGTGGGCGGAGAATGTGTCGGGCTGGACAATTTCAAGGCCCTGCTGGACAATAAGGCCTTTCTGTTGGGGGCAAAGAACACCGGCATTTTACTGGCGGTTTCGGTGCCCCTGGCGGTGCTGCTTCCCCTGAAGCTGGCCCTCTGGCTGGAGCGGGCCATCCCCATGAAGAGCCAGCTCCGCACGGCCTTCCTCAGCCCTATGCTGGTGCCGATTGCCTCCGTGATTCTGGTCTGGCAGGTGCTGTTTCACCAGAACGGGACCCTGAACGCTTATTTGGGCTCCCATATTGATTGGTTTCATTCTCCCTGGAGCATTCTGATGGTGCTGCTGCTCTATCTCTGGAAGAACATCGGCTACCACACGATCCTCTTCACGGCGGCCCTGGCGGCCATCCCGCGGACCTACATCGACATGGCGAACCTGGACGGGGCCAGCCGGACAAAACAGTTCTTCAAGGTGAAGCTGCCCTTCCTGGCCCCGACGATCTTCTTTGTGGTGCTCATGAGCCTGATCGCCTCCATGAAGATCTTCCGGGAGGTCTGGCTGCTGACGGGCTCCTATCCCTACGAGAGCCTGTATCTGCTCCAGCACTTCATGAACAACACCTTCCGCACCATGGACTACCAGAAGCTCAGCGCCGCGGCCCTGATGCTGGCGGTGATCATGGGAGCTTTGATCGCGGTCCTGCTTCGGGTGGAAAGCTGCTTGGACAGAGACACGGAAAACGAATGACCAACTGTAGCGGCGCACAGCGTGCGCCATCGTGCCAGCGTTCCGATTTGTCATTGCGAGACCAGTCCTCAGACTGGTCGTGGCAATCCGTTCCCCCAGCGGCGGCCCACCGATCCGTCGTACGTATCGTAACGTGGTGCGTGGGGAACGGATTGCCACGCCAGTGACACGGTCACTGGCTCGCAATGACAGATTCGATCCGTTTTCGCGGATCGAGCGGGCAAATTGCCCGCGCTACATTCAGCCCTGATACGTGCGGGCAGTCGGGGACGCTGCCTCTACGGGAGAAACGATGAAAAAACGACGATTTCAAAACGGATGTTTGGGTATCGCGCTGGGGATCCTGGCCCTGCTCTTCTTGCTGCCCACGGTGCTGACTGTGGTGAACTCCTTCCTCTCCGCGTCTGAGATCCAGCGCAGCTACGGCTCGGCCCTGGGCAGCGGGGAATACATGAAGGAGCATGTGATCCTGAAGCTGGTGCCGGACATCGCGACCTTTGCGCAATACAAAACCTTCCTGCTTCAAAGCCCGGAATACCTGCAAAAGTTCTGGAACTCTGTGCTGTATACGGTCCCCATCACGGTTTTGCAAACGGCGGTTTCCGCCCTGGCTGCTTATGGATTCTGCCGGAAGCCCTCCAGGCTCCGGCGGGCGATCTTCTTCGGCTATCTGGTGCTGACGCTCATGCCCTATCAGGTAACGCTGGTGCCGAATTACCTGATCAGTAAACAGCTGGGCACCTATGACACGATCTGGGCCATTCTGCTGCCGGGAATCTTCTCCCCCTTTGCTGTGTTTTTGCTGACCAAGTACATGCAGCGGATCCCCAAGGTGTATCTGGAGGCGGCCCAGCTGGACGGCGCAAATGAATGGCAAATCTTCCGCAGGATCTTCCTGCCCCAGTGCAGGAGCGCCCTCTTTGCCGTGGGCATGCTGATCTTTTTCGATTACTGGAACATGGTAGAACAGCCCATGGTGCTGCTCGAAAGCGAGGAGCTGCAGCCCCTCTCCCTCTATCTGAGCAAAATCAACCAGGGCGAGCTGGGCCTTGCCTTTGCCGCCGCCGTAATTTACATGATCCCGTGTCTGCTGCTGTTTTTGAACAGTGAAAAACACCTGGAGGCTGGGATTGTCACCGGCGGGATTAAATAGAGGCAATAGGCACCAGGCAATAGGCAATAGGAGAACGGGGGACGCGGATTCTTCGCTGCGCTCAGAATGACAGTGTCGGGACGTTGACGCATATGTAGGAGACGAATCTATGAAAAAAAGAACGTGGGCGAAAGTGGCCTTGATTGTGTTTTTCGCCGTGATGGGCATTTTAACCTTTTTTTCCGGCACGATCCGGAATCTGACCCTGCCGCAGATTACGACGCAGCCGGTCACCGCGGGGACCATCACCCCGGTGGTGGCGGGCAGCGGCATGACGGAGGCGGCTGAAAGCACGGAGATCCTTGCAAACCGCGCAGGGATCGTCACGGAGCTGCTGGCAAAGCCCGGCGACCGGGTCAAAGCGGGCGACGCTCTGATCAGGGTGGACTATCCCGACGATGGGACCCTGGCCGCCAAACAGACGGAACTGGACCAGCAGCAAAAAGCTCTGACGGAGGCCCGGCTCACGGCGACCATGTCCAGCGATTCTTCCGCCTGGACCCAATATCAGATGATGAAGAATACCCTGGAGGACGCGGAGCAGCGGCAGGCCCGGTGCAAGGAATACCTGGGAAAGCGTAAATCCCTGGACAGCCAGCTCTCCGCCGCGAAGGAGGAGCTGAGCTCTGCGCAAAGCGTCTATCACGCAGGCGCAGACGCCGCAGCCCAGGAAGCGGAAGCCGCCCATCAAGCCCTGGACGCAGCCCGCCGCCAGCAGGAAAACGCTCAGGCCAATGCAAACTACTATCAGGAGAATCCGGAGTCGGAGGAATACCTGGCGGCGAAGGCCGCGCTGGACGAGGCAAGCGCCGCCGTTCTGGACTGCCAGAACCGCTGCTATACGGCGGATACCGCGCTGGAAGCTCTTCAGGCGCAGTATCAGCCCGGCGTGGACGCGGCCCAGCAGAAGGTGGACGGCTTGAACAGTCAGCTTTCTTCCCTTGAGTCGGAGTACGCGGGCTGCACCGACGAAAAGGCCTGTGAAAACGCGGTCCTTTCCGCAAAGGGCGCGCTGTCTTCCTACTATGAAAGCCAGAAGAATGCAAAGATCCAGGACGAGCTGGAGGCTGCCCGGCTGACGGAGATGGAGAGCCGGATCGAACAACTGAAGCAGGAAATTGCGGAGCTGGAAGCGAAGATCGGTGAAGCGGAGCTCCAAGCGAGCTGCGACGGAATCGTGGAATCGATCTATGAAAAGGAAGAATTTGAAACCGGCGAAAAGCTGGTGACGCTGCAGAGCTCCGACGCCTATACCCTTCGCTGTTCCGTTCCGATGGCCGACGCCGCCCTGCTGCGCATCGGCGCGGAGGCCCGGATCACCAATCAATCCGTCGGTGGCGTGAGCCTTGTTCTGACCGCCGTGGACCCGGACGAAACGGACCCCACCAATCAAAAATGCCTGACCTTTACCGTCACGGGCGACAACGCTGCGGCGAATCAATATTATTCCATCGCCGTGGCGCTGGAGAGCTCCAAGCATGATCTGGTGGTCTCCAACGCGGCGGTCTACCGGGATTCCAAGGGCGATTTTATCTATGTGGCGGAAACCAAAACGACGCCGTTGGGCTCCCGTTCCAAGGTCAAGCGGGTGGACGTGGAGGTCCTGCGCCGGGACGACCGCTATACCGCTGTCAGCGGAGAGCTGAGCCGGGAGGATTTCGTCGTCGTCCTTTCCAGCGCACCGCTGGAAGACGGCCAGGCCGTGCGGTTCGGGGATTGAGCGATGCGTGAAAAAAATGTAGCGCGGGCAATCTGCCCGCCCCATGAGGCACCAGTCACCGGTCATCAGTCACCAGGGGAACGGATTCTTCGATGCGCTCAGCATGACAGGCTCGTAGCGGCGCACAGCGTGCGCCATATGTTTACGTTCGTTTTGTTGCTGACAATCCTTCTCTGGTGCGCCTGCTCGATCCGCGCAATCACGAAAAGCCAATCCATGCAATATGAGGCCGAGCGCTGGCAGGGGCCGACGGAGCAGCGCTTTTGCCAGGTCGCGGTCTGGCTGAACGGGGGCGAGCTCAACGCGGCACAGGCCGCTGGGCTGGAAGCGGAGATGAAGCGTTCATTCCCGGAGCAAGAGGCCGAAGCGCCCATTGTGACAGCCTACGGCACCTGGGAAACCGGCTCTGCGGCGTATGGGAGACGGAAAACGACCACGGAGCTCTGGCGGGTGTCCGAAGGCTTTTTCCTGCTGCACAGCGTTTCTATGGCCAGCGGCGGCACCGGAAGCTTTGCACGAAACGGAGACGAGGCGGTATTGAACGAGGCCGCCGCCTTTGCGCTCTTCGGCTCCTTCGACTGCGTGGGGGAATGTATACGGATCGGCCCGCTCGGTTGGCGGGTGATTGCCGTCGTCAGGGAACCGGCGGGTTCGCTAAACAAGGCTGCCTTTGCCGGAACGCCCCGGATCTGGCTGCCGATCCGGGAATCATCCGACCTCAGCTTCTATGAAGCGATTTTGCCGGAATACTACGACGGCTTTGCAGCCCAGACCCTGGAGCGCACAATCGGCGCCGCGGCGACAAGCTCCACAGGCCGCTTTCGTCTGCCGCAGCTCTGGAGGGAAGCAAAGCTGTTCTTTCAAATACCTCCCTCTGGGCAGCCCGATCTTCCCCCCTGGGAGCAGGCCGCCCGTCTTGCGCAGAGAAGGCTCTGCCTGCTTTGGTCCCTTCTGGTTCTGGCCCTGCTGTCTTCTGTCCTCCGCCTGCTCCTTCCGGCCAAGTCCGGCAGGCGCCTTTCGCGCCCACACAAAAAAACAAGACCACCGGAATAGCCGATGGTCTTGTTTGTTCTATAACAGATGCTGTCGGGCCCCGTGTCGTATAAAAGGGCCTCCTGCGCGGAGCGCATTCCGCGTCACCGCCGGACAGTGGACACGCTGCCTCTATTCACCGATGGCCGCGGTGCGGTACACGAAGCGCAGCTCTCCCTCTGTGTCATCGGACAGTCCGGTGTACGCGGAATGGTATTCCTTTCCGAGGGCCGCAATCGCTTTCAGGCGTTCCGCAAGGCCTGCGGCGTCCACGGTGACAAGCTGAGACAGCTTTCGGATGCCGTCCTCGTTGAACTGCTCCATGCCGCCGCGGAGGGCCTCAGAACCGTCGCGCAGCTTCCCGATCCCCTCGATCAGCGCGGGCAGGCTGTCCTGCATCGTATGTGCGCCTGCGGCCAGCCGTGCCGTGCCGTCCGAAAGCGCCGCAGCGCCGTTTGACAGGGCGTCGGCTCCGTCGGAAAGTTTCTTGGTCCCGGCGGCTAATGCAGCGCTGCCGTCCGCCAGGCCGGATGCGCCGGTCTTCAACCGGGCCGCGCCGGAGCTGAGATCCTTCGCACCTTCGGCTGCCGCGTCCACCCCAGCGGTGTAGCTCTTCACGCCCAGATAGAAGGCGTCGTACTGGTCCAGGGAGCTCTTCAGCGCCATGACGGACTGCGCGCCCTCCGCCGCGGCGGCCAGCTTAGCCTGGACCTCGGGCCCCGCCATGGCGTCGGCGACGGCCTTCCGGACCTGTGCCTCGGCGTTGTCGGCAATGGCCGTCCGGATCTCATCCGAGGCCATCTGCGCGTCTGTATTCTGCGCGATCAGCGCCCGGATCTTTTCTGAGGTCATTTGGGCGTCCACCGCGGCTTCGATCTGTGCCTGTGCCTCGGAGGAGGCCAGCTGGGCGTTGCTCTGCGCTTCGATGGCTGCCTGGGTCGCCTCGTCAATGGCGCCGCCTGCCACGGCGGCTTCGTATTCCTCCACGCTCAGGCCGGTCGCGGCCCGGATGACCTGGGCACGGACCTGTGCGGCCACCGCGGCCCGGACCTGCTCGGAGACGTTCTGCCGCACCGCGGCGCTGACGGCCGCCGTGACCTGCTCCCGCACCGCGGCGGTGACAAGGGATTCGATCTCCGGACGCTTCGCCTCCACGCCCGCCGTGACCCGGGCCAGAGCCTGGGCGTAGACCGCGTCGGGATCCAGGGAGGTGATCACCTGATTGAGCTCGGTCTGGTAGTTGGAAATCGTCAGAGCGGCCACGTTCAGACCGTTGGCCTTAAGCTGGGTCTCCGCCGCCGACAGCAGGGACTTGAATACGGTCTCCGCGCCGTCGTTGAGCGCGGCGGAGTTGGCGCTGAGCTGATCCAGCCCCGCGCTGAGCCGGGCCGTGCCGCCCGCCAACTGATCCGCCCCGGAGAGCAGACTGCCCGCGCCGGCCGCCAGCTGATCCGCACCGCCCTTGAGGTCCTTCGTACCGGACGCAAGCTTTCCCGCGCCGTTTGTCAGCGTATCTGCGCCGCCTGCCACCCGGTCCGCGCCGTCGCACAGCGCACTGACGCCGTTTGTGAGCTCGCCGGATTTGGACAGCAGCGTATCCAGGCCCTCGTTCAGCGCCTGGGCGCCATCCAGGAGCTGGTCCATGGCGTCGCTCAGCTCGTTCATGGAGCTCACAAGCTTCTCCAAGGCGTCGGGGTCCTTCTCGTCGTAATCCCGGAACAGGTTATTCGCCGCCAGGGTGTAAACGGAACCGAGGGCAAAGTCCTTCGCGTCCGCAGTGACCGTCACGTGGTCGGGGATCGTCAGATCCAGATCTTCCGGGAGCGCAAGGCTCTCGTTCATGCCGGGAAGGGCATAGCCCACCACGACGGTCCGGCTCCCGTCGTTCACCAGCTTGCCGTTCTCCACGCTCACGTTGGAGAAGCGCTCATTGTCCAGCAGCAGGGCGGACAGGGTCAGGAAGGGCACGCAGAGCCTTTCCCGCTCGCCGTTGATCTCCCGTTCGGTCCAGGCGTTGTTCGTGTAGTCGATGCGGATCTCGACCCTGCCGCTCTTGCCGGCAAGCTCCTCCGGGGCGATCTCCTGCCCGTCCAGGCGGTAGCTGAAGCGCAGATCCACCGGCAGGTCCTTCTGATCCTGCGTTTGCGTTGCGTGCTCTTCCCCGTTTGCTTCCTTAATGCGGTCGCTGACGATGACCTTTTCCACAGCGCCTGCGGCGTCCGTCAGCACGTAGACCGCTTCGTCATCGGAGATCGGATCGGACGGCAGCTCCGATCCCGCGGAAGCTTCCTCCGGTTTTTCGGTTTGTTTCCCGCTGTTGTCGGCATGGACAAGGCCGACACAGCCGATTACCAGCGTCAGGCACAAAAGCATGGCCAGTACGCGATTTCTTGTGATTTTCATACCAAAACAGCCTCCTTATGAGCTTTATGATCCTTACGGTCGGAATGGTTTTTCCGATTCAAATGCCGCATGCCGAGAGTCGTCGCGCAGATCAGCCGGTCGAAGACCAGCAGCAGCGCCGGCAGGACCAGGATCACGCAGACCACGCTGATCAGCGCGCCCCGGGCCATGAGCATGCACATGGAGCTGACAATATCAATGTTGGAATAGAGCGCCACGCCAAAGGTCGCCGCGAACAGTCCCATACCCGAGACGATGATCGACGGGATGGAGGCGGAGAGGGCGGTCAGGACCGCGTTCCTCCGGTCCGCTCCGGCGATCCGCTCGTTCTTGTAGCGCGTCGTCATCAAAATCGCGTAATCGACGGTGGCGCCCAGCTGGATCGTGGAGATGGCGATGGGGGCGATAAAGGGCAGCGTGTTCCCAAGATAATGGGGCAAACCCAGATTGATGAAGATGGCGACCTCGATCACCGAAATCAGCAGCAGAGGCAGGGTGACGCTCTTCTCCACACAGAAGATGATCAGAAAGACCAGCGCGATGGACACGGCATTGACCACGGAAAAGTCGTGGCCGGTGGTTTCGATCAGGTCCTTCATGCAGGGGGCCTCGCCGATCAGCATGCCGCCCTCGTCGTATTTCTTCAGCACAGCGTTCAATGCGGTGATCTGCGCGTTGACCTGGTCGCTGGCTGCTCTGTATTCGGAGACCACCAGCAGGAGCTTCCAGCGATCGCTCTCCAGGACCTGCCGCAGACGGTCCGGGAGGATTTCCAGCGGCACGTCCTCCCCTACCAGGGTTTCCAGACCGAGAACGGTTTTCACGCCCTCGACGGATTCCATCTCGCGGCACATGGCGCGGATGTCCTTCTCCGGCGTGGAGGCATCCGCCAGGATCATGTGGGTGGAAGCGATGTCGAACTGATCCCGGAGCTTGGAGTTGGCGATGACGTACTCCATATCCTCCGGCAGACACTCGCCCATATCGTAGTAGACCTCGCCGCCGGTCTTTTGATAGCCGTACCAGGCGGGCAGCGCGATCAAAACGAACACAACCAGCAGCACCGGCGCGATCTTCAGCAGGCCCTTGGAGGCTTTGGTCATATCCGGGATCAGACAGCGGTGCTTCGTCTTCTGCAGCGGCTGATCCAGCAGCAGGATCATCGCGGGGAGGACCGTCACGCAGCCGATGACGCCCAGGACGACGCCCTTGGCCATCACGATCCCGAGATCCCTGCCCATGGTGAAGGACATAAAGCACAGGGCGATGAAGCCCGCCACCGTGGTGACAGAGCTGCCCAGGACGCTGGTAAAGGTCTGATGGATGGCGCGGGCCATGGCTTCTCTATGATCCTCCGGACAGCTTCTCAGCTGTTCGTTGTAGCTGTGCCAGAGGAAGATGGAATAGTCCATGGTGACAGCCAGCTGCAGCACGGCGGCCAGAGCCTTGGTGATGTAGGAGATCTCCCCCAAAAGGACGTTGGTGCCCAGATTCAGCAGCACCATCATGCCGATGCAGAGCAGAAAGACCAGCGGAGCCAGCCAGCTGTCCAGCAGCAGCGTCATGGCCGCCGCGGCCAGTACCACGGCCAGGGCCACGTAGACGGGCTCCTCCTTCTCGCAGAGGTTTTTCAGATCCAGCACCAGGGCGGACATGCCCGCCACAAAGCACTGTCTGCCGCAGATCCCGCGAATCTTCGCCACGGCGTCCATAGTGACGTCGGCGGAGGTGGAGCTGTCAAAGAAGACGGCCATCAGGGTGGCGTTTCCGGCATTGAAGGCCTTGTAGACCTTCTCCGGCAGCAGCTCCATGGGGATCGACAGGTCCATCAGGCTGTCATACCAGATCACGGAGTCCACATGCTCGACGCCTTCGATGGATTTGCGGAGCCGGGAAACCTCCTTCGGCTCCATGTCCTCGATGACAATGAGGGAAAAGGCGCCCTTGCCGAACTCCTTCATCAGTTCCTCCTGCCCGACCACAGTTTCCATGTCCTCCGGCAGGTAGGTCAGCATGTCATAATTGATTCTTGTATTCGCCATTCCGAACACGGACGGAATGAGCAGCAGCAGTGCCAGCACCAGGATCGGCACCCGCAGCTGAACGATCTTTCTCGCAAGCTTCATTGCGAAACGCGCTCCTTTCTTGATTTCATCCGCAGTATATACAGGCAGCGCGGGAAAGTGAACAGGCAAAAACAGTCTCGTGTCTGAATTTTAGACACGAGACTGTTTTTGCCTGTCGGAGAGCAAGTCCGCTTATTTCAATGGGTCCACCATCATTCCCCGCTGTTTCATGGCAGGTTCGATCATCAGCTGGAACATGCGGCGGAAATCCTCCAGCACGTCGTAGGTCATGCCGCTTTCCAGCCATCTGGTCACGGCGCCATAGCATACATAGGCGTTGAAATGGATGATTGCCTGGAGGTCTTCCTCTGCAAGCGGCGTGTTCGCCAGAATCGAATTGACATAGCCGATGCTGACGGATTCGCAGTTCTTCATCAGATAGCGGTCGAAGATATCCCGATTGACCGAGTTGTAAACGTGATAGGCCGCCCGTTTGTGCTCGCGGAAAAAGGAAAGCGCTTCGGTTAAGCTTTCCTCCATGGATGAGAACGAGCTTTGCTCCCGCACAAAGCGGCCGATCTCCTCATCGATGAGCTCCTCCACCAGCGAGGGAAGGTCCGCGTAGTGATAATAGAAGGAATTCCGATTGATCCCGCATTCCTTCACGATCTCCTTCACCGTGATCTGATGATAGGGGCGATCTTCCAGCAGCCGCAGGAATGTCGTTTTGATTTCCTTCTTCATGAGTTCTGCCATGGGAATGCCTCCGATCGGGTCGCGTTTCTTTCATTCCGCTTTCCACAAACCGTGGAGGTTGCAGTACTCATAAGCGGCGACCACTTCGTCGCCGGGAGCCAGTGCAAACACGGCAGCGGGCTTCTCGCCGGGCTTCAGAGTCTTGCGCTGACGGCCTTCCTTGGTCTCCAACAGGATCCATTCAATAAAGTGGGCTTCCAGCATGGGATGTTCAACAGAGCCGACTGTAACCGTAACGATCTGCCCTTCAATCTGAAGGACCGGAACGTGCTTCTCTCCTGCTGCATCCGTGGTGTTGGGCTCGATCGGCTTCATCTCCTCGCCGCAGCAGCGGACGCGAACGCCGGAGTCATGGATGTAGGCAACAATGTTTCCGCAATGTGCGCACTTGTAGAATTTCATCATAATAACCTCCCGTATTTTTTTGTAAAGAATGAACTGGTGACGTCCCTTCTGCCGCTTCTATTATACGCGCAAGAACCAGCGTTCGTCAATCCTATTCTGATTTCGTTTTTTGCATCACAGGAGGATGTGTTCGTATGCGTTTTCTGCCATCTGCTGCATGTTGCTCTGATTCCCTGAATGGAAGAAATCCAGAGGCTTCGGGAGAAAAACAGCTTCTTTCGGTCCATTGAGATCAGCGGTCAATAAACCTGGAGATGTACCGCAGCTCGTGTGGAGAAAAGGAGAAAGCAGGCCGCGGATATGGAGTTTTCGCGGTTTCGTAAGAAATCCGCGGAAACGGAATGGAGCAGCCTTCTTCCGACGTGGAAGGGATGATAAAACAGATTCCGGTCTTTTCTGCCGCAATCAATCTGTCTCGCGTTCAAACAACTTGCGCTTTTTCCCGTTCTCGTCGATTGCATAAATGGTGATCCAGGTATATGCGTCCGAATAGTCTTCAAAATCACATGCAATTCCGGTATTCTTCTGAAAGTCCGCAAGACTGTCATCATACTCGAGCTGAACGCCTAATGAGACCGGAAGATTGTCCCGGCGTCTTTTCTGCCTGAAATGTGGGATATACTCTTTTTCAGATTCAGTGGCAGTATTACCGTATTTGCCGCTGTATCCGTGGTGTCTGCTGTCAAACAGAATTTGCTCTTTCTGACATCTGCTGCATTTTGCTTTGATTACTTGAATGGAAGAAAAAACCTGAGGTTTTGGAACAAACACTTCTTCTTTCGGCCCACTGAGATCTTCTCCCAATAAAATCCAATGGTGTACCGTACCATCCTCGTCAACCGTACAGGTGGAAGCATGTCCGCTCATGTAAATCCGGTCCAGTACGTCGCAGTACGGTTTACACGCTTCCCGTTCAGCCTTATCAAGATATGACTCAAATACGTCGAACAGCGTGGACCCGCAGGGACATTTTAGCGTAAATATCGTAAAAGATCCTTTCCTGGTTTCATCACAGGAAATCTCCTTCAGGTAATTCGGAATCGGCATATGGTTCCCCCAAAACGAGTATCATAATCCTCTGTTTTCTTTCATGGTTTTTATTGACGAAATAAGCATACGTCTGATCGCACCACAGCTATTTTGTATGGAACTGTACGTCTGTTCTTCCAGGTATCCGGTCTCATACAGCAGCTCAAGCCAATACTCTGTCTCAAACGTTTCTTTCAGCGCGATTTCAAACTTTGAAATAAAATCCTTGGTCCCCTGCGCGTACTGCGCCTCATGGATATTTGCGCCGATCGACGTACCGCTTCGGAGCAGTTGATTTGTCAAAACAGATTCTCGGTGCTCCTGTTTGATCGTTCTGCAAAGAATGACGATCTGCTTTGCAAACTCTTTGGATTTATCACGGAGGACGCTGTCAGCCACTGGTATCACCTCGATTTAATTCTATCATATGGCAAAGTTGTTTTCAAGCTATATAGCAAGCTATATAGTTATAAGTGATATTGCGTCTGCGACGCAGTGATATTGTCCCTGCGGGACAGTGATATTTTGCAGCAAGCTGCAAAGTGATATGATATTCGCCTCCAAAACTGCGCGCAGCGCAATATCACTCGGCGTCAGCCGAATATCACTGCGCAGCAATATCACTCGCCGAAGGCGAATATCACTGAAAAAGCAGCCCCTCGGCTGCTTTTTCTGGTGCGCCTGAAGGGACTCGAACCCACACGTCTCTCGACACGAGAACCTAAATCTCGCATGTCTGCCAATTCCATCACAGGCGCATATTCAGTTATTCGGGAGAGGGAAACCGGGTTTTTCGCTGCGCTCAGAAAGACCACGGGGAAACCTGCACGAAGGTAACGGGCCCGGATTCTCGCGTTTCTGCCAATATCTCCGCTCCCGCGGGTTTGGATTATCATATCACGGGAATCCGGCTTTGTCAATCCGCTGTCCCTGCGGCCGACAGAAGGCTCCTGGGCGCGACTTTCCGATGGATTCTGGATGAGGTCGACAAACGGATCCCCATCCAAAGCGCGGCCTTCAGCCGTTGGGACCCAGTGGCTGAAGGTGCTCTGTTGACACGATCTGCACAGGGCGGAGGACATCTTCCTCCGCCCTGTGCTGTATTATTCACCGCAGAACGCGTTATTTGGTGTAGGGCATGGACGTCTCCGTGTCCGTGCTGCCGTCATCCTCTTTCTTTCCGCTCTTTTTGCCGTAGCCGTGGCCGTAGCCATAGCCGTAGCCATAACCATAGCCCTTGCCATATCCGTAGCCCTTGTGATAGCCGTAGCCGTAGCCGCTGGCGCTGGTTTTGCGGATGGTCTGGTTGAGTACGCAGCCGATAAAGCGGACCTCCATGCCGCTGAGCATGCTGGCACTGTCCAGCACGCTGGAGCGGGAGACATAGTCCTGCCGCACGACGTAGATCGCGCCGTCAACCCACTGCGAGAGGCTGGCCGCGTCCGCCAGCAGTCCGCAGGGCGGGGTATCCACGATCACAAAGTCGAAATTTTGACGCAGCTGATTGATGGTGCTCTGCAGGCGGGGAGAGGCCAGGAAATTCTGCGGCAGCTCTGCGATCTTGTCGCCGGACAGCAATTTGAGGCTGGAGCCCTCCACGTCGGTGAGGGCGGCTTCCAGGTTTTCGTCCTGTTCCGCGATCAGCTCCACCAGACCGCGGGTGGGCTTGGTAATGCCGAAGAGCTCCTTCAGCGTCTGCTTGCGCAGGTCACAGTCCACGAGGACCACACGGCTCCCCTGCTCCGCCAGCGCCAGAGCCAGGTTGGCAGAGATGGTGGACTTGCCCTCGTCAGGAACCGTGGAGGTGACCATAATGACCGTCGCCTTCTGATGCTCCAGCTCCTTTCGCAGCTGGAAGCGGATGGCTCGGATGCCCTCGATGTAGCTCTCATCCAGGTGCTTATTGGTCAGCAGGACTGTGTGGTCGCCCTTGGTCCTGGCCTTGAAGTGGACCTGGGGCAGCAGACCCAGGCAGGGAATGTTCAGCAGCTCCCGCAGGTCCTCGGAGTTGTGTACCGTTTTCCGCAGGATGGCAAACAGAGCGATCAGCGCCAGACCGGCCGCCAGGCCGATCAGTCCCCATTTCAGACTGCCGGACAGGAAACTCGGCGGGTTCACGGGGGAGCTGGGCATCAGCGCCTCGTCAAACACCTCCAGCTTAAAGGTGCCAAGGATGCTGTTGCCCGTCTCCGGAAATATTTCCGTCGCCATCTGCAGGCCGTCATATGCTCGCTGGGGCGTGGAAGCCCGGGACGTAAAGATCAGCATGGTGGCCTCCGACCGGCAGGTAACGGTGGAGGGCAGCTTCGTGCTGCCGAATTTCTCCTTCATCAGGGCTTTGCTCTGGTCGGAGCTCATGACGTAGGGATAAGTGGCCGCGATTTTATTGGCTGCGTTGGCGTCCAGATAGAAGCCGTAGCTGTTCAGGTCGATGGTGCCCGCCCGGTTCGCGCTGACCCGGTAGACGGCCATGGTCTCATAGACCGGGCTGTAGCTCCGGCTGTCCCGGTAATAGCGGTAGCCCCCGGCAAGGGTGCAGAGCAGCAGCGGGATCCAGAGCATACGAGGAAGGGTCCGCAGAAAATTGTGCCAGAATACGGAGAAATTGAATTCGGAAGGAGTCTTTTGGTTTTCCATGGTCAATCCTCCTTCCTGCGGGACGTGGAGAGCTTGATTTCCTCAGCCGCCTCCCCGCTGCTCTGCTCGGCGCTTTCCGGGGAGGGACCGTAGCCGCCATAGGCGTAATCCTTGTGATAGCCGTAGCTGTAGCCGTATTTTCGGTTATAGCCGTAGCCATAGCGCTTGCCGCCCACGATCCCGGCGGCGAGATTCAAGGTGTGAAGGTCGTTGAACACATAGCCCAGGAACTTGGCCTTGCAGCGGCTCAGGCTGTCGATGGCGTCGTTCACGGTCCGGTCCGGCAGCAGATCCTGCCGCACCACGAGGATGGAGGCGTCGGCCAGGTCGCAGAGCACCTCGCTGTCGGTGAAGAAGCCCATGGGCGAGGAATCCAGGACCACGTACTCAAAGCCCTTTCGCAGGACCTGGAGCAGCTGAGCCATCTTTCCGGAGCCCAGAAGCTCCGCAGAGTGCCGCTGGACGTTGGCCGCGTAGAGGATGAAGAGGTTCTCCGCCTTGCGGTAATGCAGGGCCTTCACCAGCTGCTCCGGATCCAGATTGTCCCGGAGCAGGGCGTTGAGGGTGACATGCTTTTCCGTCTCGTCAAAGATCAGATGCTGGGCGGATTTGCGAAGATCGCAGTCCACCAGCAGAACCTTCTTGTGCCGCTTGGCCAGGCTCAGGGCCAGATTTGCCGCCACGGTGGATTTTCCCTCGTTTTCGCTGACAGAGGTCACAAGGAAGGTCTTGCAGCCATAGCGGTGCTTGACATGCTCCACCCGGGCCCGGAGCTGATGGATGGACTCCATGTACTGGAAGGAGGTGGTGGGGTTGGAGATCAGCAGCGCGGTCTTCTTTCGCCGGAACAGGCTCTTGAGGGTCCGGCGCTTGCGCTGATGGTTCAGGGTCACCAGCAGATTGCCGTCCACCTGGTTGCGCGCGCCGTGTACCGTCTGGATCGTACCGGAGGTGATACAGAGCACCGCCAGCAGGGCGATCATAGCGAGCGCGCCCAAAGGCGCCGCAATGATCATGGCGTTCAGCTGCCGTTTGTGCAGAGCGCTCTTTGCGGGCACCGTCGGAGCCGATACAGACTCCAGAATCACCGAGTCAAAGACAAACTGGGAATAGTCCTCATAGTGTTCCAGAATGCCCATGCACATATAATAGGCGGATCTGGGGCTGGAACCCGTGGTCTTCAGTTGGATCAGGTTCGTCTCCTTCACGGAGGTGGCAGACACCGTGGCGCCAGCCACGTCCGCTCCGCCCAGCCGCTTGACCCGGTTGACCAGCGTCGTGCCGGAGAGCAGAGAGGCGAACTGCTCCGCGGTGGAAGCCGTAACGGCGGAGGCGCCGCTCTGATAGATCGTAGAACTGTTGCGGGGCGTCACCACAAAGGTCGCGGAACAGGTATATCTGGGATGGGTCAGGGTCGTGGAGATCACATAGGCAGCCAGTGCGAAGAGCGCTGCGGACATCAGAATCATCCAGAGATTTTTCCAAAGACGCCGCAAAACGCAATAGGGCTCTACCTCAGCCCATACAGATTGAGATTGACGCGTTTCCTTCATGGCAGATCCTCACTCTACGACCACGGTGAGGATCACCGTGGCGACTTCACCGGAGATTCCGGTGTAATAATAATAGACTTCGTAGACGCCGGGCTTGTCGGTATCCACATTCTTCTCGTTGACGGATACCTTATACAGCGGGACCGGCGTCTCGTCCTTCCCCGTCAACGGATCGATGACCTCCGTCAGGTAGCGTCTGTAATTCGGGTGTTGGCCCTGCTTCAGATAGATCAGATAGCTTTTCAGCACGATGCTGGGCCGGGACGCGGAGTTGTCGGTGATCTGGATCGTCAGCGGCAGGCGGATCGTGTCCCCCATCCGGTTCGTGGCGCTGAGCTCCGCCGTGTAGAAGCCCGGCGTGTTGTTGACCACCGTGGAGGATTCCAGCTTCAGCCGGCCGGTGATGTTCCCGTCCCGCTGGTCTCTCACGATGATGGCGTTGGTGTAGCTGACCGTTTCTCCAAGCTTAAAGATCATCGGCTTGACCAGTTCAAACTTGGGCGAGGTATAGTCCAGATAGCGGGCTGTCCGGGTGTAGGTGCTGTAATTGGAGGCTGCGTCAAAGACAATGTAGGTCACGTTGACGTCCGTCTCATTCAGCAGCGTGGAAATATTCTTGATCCGGATCTTCGCCGTCAGGTCTCCGTCCACGTTGTCGCTGGCATGGAGTCCCTGGATCAGCGCCTCTTGGGGATCGGTGACGCTGACCTCGATCAGCTCACTGTCAGCCTGGAAAACGGGAGCCACCGTGTCCTCGTGGGTATAATTGTAGTAAAATACGCCCGCCGCACCTGCCAGCGCAGCGCAAAACAGCGCGATCAAAATAATTCGGATGTATTTCAGCATAGCAGATCTCCTTACAGAGTTTGGTCCTTTGCGATCTTCATGGGGTTTCTGTAGAGCAGCATCTCCGGGTCGGCCTCCGGGAAGCGGCGCTCCAGCAGCTCCAGCAGCGCCCCCATATGGGGACTGCGGTAGCGACAGTGGTGGGCGTCGGAGGCGATGACGGATACGGCGCCGCGGCGCAGCAGCAGGCAGGCGGTATGATAGGCGTCCAGATCCAGCTCGCCGAGCAGACTGCCCTTGTTGAGCTGGAGCATCCGGCCCTTTTGCCTCCAGATCTCCGCCAGCTCGGGAGATCGCTGTACACAATAGTAGCGTTCCGGGTGGGCCACCACCGGCACCAGCCCGGCTTGCTCCACCAGCCGAAGGGAGTTTTCGATGTAGGCGGCCGTCTCTTCAAAATAAAACTCCACCAGCAGATAACGGGAGCCGTTCAGAGTCATGAAATCCTCCGCGGCCAGATGCGCCTCCAGATCTCCCCGAGCCAGGACCTCCGCCCCGGAGAGGATGGTGACGGGGATGCCCGCCGCGTCGATGGCTCTCTGCAGGGCGGAATAGGCGCCGATCAGCGCTGCCGAGCGGTAATTCTTCCGCTCGTTCCGCGTGTTGCAGTGGGGTGTCGCAAAGATGTGGGTAACGCCGGAATCCGCCGCCATGGCGGCCATTTCCAGAGAAACTCCCAGGCTGGGCGCCCCATCGTCCAGACCCGGAAGGATGTGGCAGTGCAGATCAATCATCGCCCGCACACCCCCATCTTACTGATTTCAATATAGAGTATCACACTTTCCGCCTTTTTTCAACCGTTCATTTTCAAAAAACAGAGAAGTGAAGATATTTTTTCTGATAATTGATAAAACATCTGGACAATTGGCAATAATCGTTGTATAATAATTTAAACGGTTTCTATAAATCGTTGATACCATCAATATTTGCGCGTTCAGCGCATGAAATGGAGGAAACTATTATGCCTGTCAAAGTAGCAATCAACGGATTTGGACGCATCGGCCGCTTGGCCTTCCGCCAGATGTTCGGCGATCCCGACTACGAGATCGTTGCCATCAACGACCTGACTTCTTCCAAGATGCTGGCCCATCTGCTCAAGTACGACTCCACGCAGGGCAACTACGCTCTGGAGCACAAGGTGGAGTTCAACGAGGGTGAGGGCGAGGACAACTACATCGTTGTCGACGGCAAGAAGATCGTTATCTACAAGATGCCCAACGCTGCTGACCTGCCCTGGGGCAAGCTGGGCGTGGACGTCGTCCTGGAGTGCACCGGCTTCTACACCAGCAAGGCCAAGGCCCAGGCTCACATCGACGCCGGCGCCAAGAAGGTCGTCATCTCCGCTCCCGCAGGCAAGGATCTGCCCACCATTGTCTACAACGTCAACCATGAGAAGCTGACCAAGGAAGACCACATCATCTCCGCCGCCTCCTGCACCACCAACTGCCTGGCTCCCATGGCCAAGGCTCTGCATGAGTACGCGCCCATCGTCTCCGGCATCATGACCACGGTCCATGCC
>JAFYAB010000032.1 GCA_017540945.1 Oscillospiraceae bacterium
GCAATGACAGATCCGGAAGGTTTCTGCCGCGGGCGGGCGCTCGATGAGCGCCCCTACGGCGCGGGCGGCCAGTGGCTGTTCCTGCGGAGCAAACGCTGAAGATAGCCGATAAGCAGAAGCGGGGCAAAATAATGATTGAAATTCCGTCGGAAACCGGATAATGATTGAAACTCCGCCGGAAACCGGATAATGATTGAAACTCCGCCGGAAACCGGATAATGATTGAAACTCTGTCGGAAACCGGATAATGATTGAAACTCCGTCGGAAACCGGATATTGATTGAAACTCCGCCGGAAACCGGATAATGATTGATACTCTGTCGGAAACCGGATAATGATTGAAACTCCGTCAGAAACCGGATTATGTTGACTTATGCGGCACTGTATTTCTTTCTCCGCAGCTTTCATGCACTGTGGAAAACCCTGTGGAAACTGTGAAAAACTCCCGGGAAAGCATGGGTTTTCCCGGTTTCTCCGTCGGAAACAGGAGCGACAATTTCGGGTCCGCAGCTGCTTTGTCCCGTTATGCGGCGAATATTATGTCGGCTTCTGTCGAACGGATTATGGAAACAAAACGGACAAAAAGCGGCCCCGGCGTCTCAGCGCCGGGGCCGCCTCACGGGGTCCGCAGATTATCCTTCGATCAGAATGGTGCGCTTCTCGGGGAGCTTGGGCGCGCTCTTCTTGGGGACGTTGAGCTTCAGCACGCCGTCCTCGAAGCGGGCCTTGATCTCCTCCTCGGTGAGGGCGGAGCCCACGTAGAAGCTGCGCTGCATGGCGCCGGCGTAGCGCTCCTGGCGGATGACGCGGCCCTTCTTGTCGGTCTCGTCCTTGTCCACGCCCTTGGCGGCGCTGACGGTCAGGTAGCCCTTATCCAGGCTCAGCTCGATCTCGTCCTTCTTGAAGCCGGGCAGGTCGATGTCCACGTCGTAGTGATCCTCGTGCTCGTGGATATCGGTCTTCATCACATGGGGGGCGTGCTTGCCGTAAAGCTGCTTTTCGGTGTCCGCCAGGCTGCGGCTCACAGGCCAGCGCATCCAGTCGTCAAAGAAATCATCGTCAAAAATTCTGGGCATCAACATAAGTCATTTCTCCTTTCACTCATTTACATTGTGTTGTTTGCCTATGTAATTGAGCAAGGTATTGAGAACGCTTCGGTTCTCTTCCTTTGTTCTGGCCTTATTATAGCACAATTTTTAGCACTGTCAATAGGAGAGTGCTAAATTTTCGGTGAACTCTTTGTTATGAAACTGTGAACACACGGAACAATCGGGATTTGTAGGGATGTTGCGAAAACGCCCGTAGGGGCCGATGCCTACATCGGCCCTCACACCGATACGGGATCGGGCCGATGTGGGCATCGGCCCCTACGGGTCGCGCTCGTCGAGACGCCCCTCATCCGGCGCTTCGCGCCACCTTCCCCCCAAGGGGAAGGCAGTTTGACAAATCCGAGTTTACGGCCCGAACAGCTCCGCCAGCCAGTCCAGGAGGCGGAATTTGAGCTGCACGTTTGGGGCGTCGGCGCTCATGTATTCGATCTCGCCGTCGGACAGGCCTGCGGCCATGGCGGCCTCGCTGAAGGCCGCCTCGGGCTCCGCCGCCGGCAGGCACAGGGCCGGGAAGGCCACGCACCACCAGTTGCGGCCTTCCCCCGCTCCCAGGACGATCCGCAGGGCCCGGTAGGGACCCGCGGGCAGGGAGAAGCGCTCGTAGTCCCGCCGGGGGAAGGACTCCCGGGCCAGCCGCGCCGTGACGCGCTCCCCGGTGCCCAGGGTCCGGGCCGCCGTCTCCGCCAGCTCCGGCAGGGCGGCCCCCAGCCGGAGCGCGGCGCTCTGCGCGTCGGGGCAGTCCGCGGTCAGGGCCGTGATCCGGGGCAGCAGGGCGTCCCGGACCCGGAGCTTCCGGGCCTGGTCCGCCGGGTCGTCGGAGGCCGCCACCACATGAAGGCGGATCAGCCGCCCCGCCAGGGCCCGCTGCTCCGCGGCAACCCGGACGCAGAGCCCCGCGGCGCTCAGCAAGGCTGTCACAAGCCCCAGGGCAATCCATTTTTTACACATATCCATCACCGATCCGTTTCACAATCTGCAGGGAGTATGGACAGCTTTTCGGCGAATGATACGAATATTCACAAAAATGTTCGATTCGGTCCGGGGAGAAGCCCCCTCCGGTCTGTTCCGGGCCCGGGGCGCATAGACTGTCCCGGAGGTGAGGGAGCATGGCCATGTCCTGGATCTGGGTCCTGCTGCTGGGGCTCTCCCTGGTCTGCGGCCTGGGCCGGGGCGGGGCGGATCTCAGCGGGGCGGCCCTGACGGGCGCCGGCCGGGCGGTGGAGCTGGGCCTGGGGCTGACGGGGAGTCTGGTGCTCTGGAGCGGCTTTGCCCGGGTGCTGGAGCGCTCCGGGCTGCGGGCGGGGCTGGCGCGGCTGCTGGCTCCCCTGCTGGGGCGGCTCTTCCCCACGGCCCGCCGGGACCCGGAGACCCTCGAGGCCCTCTGCGCCAACGTGACGGCCAATTTCCTGGGCCTGGGCAACGCGGCCACCCCGCCGGGGATCGCGGCGGTGCGGCGGATGCGGACCCTGGCCGGGGGGAAGGACGCCAGCGACGAGATGTGCCGGCTGGTGGTGCTGAACACCGCCTCCTTCCAGCTGCTGCCCACCACGGCGGCGGCCCTGCGGAGCCGGCTGGGGTCTCCGGCTCCCTTCGACATCCTCTCGGCGGTGTGGCTCAGCTCGGCCCTCTCCGTCGCCGCGGGTCTGACGGCGGCAGCCCTGCTGCGGCGGCTGTGGCGATAAGCGCCTGGCTGATCCCCGCCCTGCTGCTGGGCGTTTCGGCCTTCGCTCTGGGGCGGCGGGCGGACGTCTACGGCGCCCTGCTGGAGGGGGGCCGGGATGGGCTGGAGCTGATGAAGACCGTGCTGCCCGCCCTGGTGCCCCTGCTGACGGCGGTGGAGCTGCTGCGGGTCAGCGGGGCCATGGATGCCCTGGTCTGCCTGCTGGGGCCCGCCGCGGCCTGGCTGGGGATCCCCCCGGAGACCCTGCCGCTGGTGCTGATCCGGCCCCTCTCCGGCAGCGCGGCCCTGGCGGTGGGAGCGGATCTGATGGCGGTCCACGGGCCGGACTCGTTGGTGGGCCGGACCGCCGCCGTGATGATGGGCTGCACGGAGACCACCTTCTATACCATCTCCGTCTATTTCGCCGCCGCCGGGGTCAGGAGGACCCGCTGGGCCGTCCCCGCCGCCCTGGTCGCCGACCTGACGGGCTTCGCCGCCGCGGCGATCACGGCAAGGTACCTGTGAAGGAGCCCGGGATTTGTCGAATGAAAAGGGGCAAGGTTCAAGGGATCTGCGATCTTGCACCTTGAACCTTGAACCCTCCGTAGGGGCCGAACTCGAAGAGTCACGAAGTATGCCCACATCGGCCCTCCATATCGTCCCGGGAAAGGGCCGATGTGGGCATCGGCCCCTACGACGAAATCTGTCAGCCTGCTCCGCGGAAATGTCAGCCTGCACCGCGGAAAAGCCTTTACTTTTCCCTGTTTCTCTGCTATAATATATCGAACAATTCAGGAAACAGGTGAACACTATGGAAAAAATCGGGAATCTGATCTCCGACAAGGTCTCCGCGGCCTTTGCCGAGGCCGGATACGACGCGGCCTACGGGCGCGTGACGGTCTCCAACCGGCCGGATCTCTGCGAATACCAGTGCAACGGCGCCATGCCCGCGGCCAAGGCCTATCACAAGGCCCCCATCCAGATCGCGGGCGACGTGGCGGCCAAGCTTCAGGGCGACGGGGCCTTCTCCTCCGTCCAGGCCGTCATGCCGGGCTTTCTGAATCTGAAGCTGGACGGGGCCTGGCTGTCGGACTACCTGGAGCGGATGCGGACTGCGGAGCGCTTCGGCGTGGAGCCCGACCCCGGGGCCGGCACCGTGGTCATCGACTACGGCGGGGCCAACGTGGCCAAGCCCCTGCACATTGGCCACCTTCGCTCCGCCATCATCGGCGAGAGCATCAAGCGCATCCAGCGCTTCTTCGGGGCCGAGACCGTCGGCGACACCCACCTGGGGGACTGGGGCCTGCAGATGGGCCTGGTCATCGCGGAGCTGCAGGCGCGGCAGCCGGAGCTCTGCTACTTTGACGAGAGCTTCTCCGGTCCCTACCCGGAGGAGGCCCCCTTCACCATCTCCGACCTGGAGGAGATCTACCCCGCCGCCTCCGCGAAATCGAAGGCGGATGAGGCCTTTGCCGCCAAAGCCCACGACTACACCGTCCGGCTCCAGCGGGGCGAGCCCGGCCCCTACGCCCTGTGGCAGCACATTATGCGGATCTCCCGGGCGGATCTGAAGAAGAACTACGACCGGCTGGGCGTCCACTTCGAGGCCTGGCTGGGCGAGAGCGACGCCCAGCCCTACATCCCCGACATGCTGCGGGAGATGGACGAGCAGGGCATCCTGGTGGAGAGCGAGGGCGCGAAGGTCATCGAGGTCCAGGAGCCCGGGGACAGCAAGGAGATCCCCCCCTGCATTCTCATCAAGTCCGACGGCGCCACCCTCTACGCCACCACGGATCTGGCCACCATCCGGCAGCGGATGCAGACCTGGGCCCCCAACAAGATCCTCTACGTGGTGGACAAGCGCCAGAGCCTGCACTTTGAGCAGGTCTTCCGCTCCGCCCGGAAGGCGGGGCTGGTGACGCCGGAGACGGAGCTGCGGCACATCGGCTTCGGCACCATGAACGGCAGGGACGGCAAGCCCTTCAAGACCAGGGCCGGCGGCGTGATGCGCCTGGAGACCCTGATCAACGAGATCACCGATTTCGTCCGGGCCAAGGTGGAGGAGAACCAGCTGGTCAGCGGCGAGGACGTGGAGAACGTCACCGCGAAGATCGCCCTGGCCGCGCTGAAATACGGCGATCTGATGAACGCCCCCACCAAGGACTACGTCTTCGATCTGGACCGCTTCGCGGCCTTCGAGGGCAACACCGGCCCCTATATCCTCTACACCATCGTGCGGATCAAGTCCATCCTGGCCCGCTACGGGGCCTGGGAGGCGCTGCCCGTCGCCGCCCCGGAGACCCCGGAGGCCAAGGATCTGATGCTGGCCCTGACCCGGCTGCCCGACGCTCTGGAGCTGGCTTACCGGGACTGCGCCCCCAACGCGATCTGCGCCTATATCTACGAGCTGGCGGGCTTCGCCAACAAGTTCTACCACGAGACCCACATCCTCACCGAGGAGGACAAGGAAAAGCAGAAGGGCTACGTTGCCCTGATCGGCCTCACCAAGCGGGTGCTGGAGACCTGCATCGAGCTGCTGGGCTTCGAGGCCCCGGAGAAAATGTAACCAAGCAAAAGCAGCGCCGCCGGAACGAAGCGACAGCGTCACGCAAAGCCCTGTTTTGTCAAAAGTGGGCACCCGGCGGGGAAACTATCCGACAGAAATGAAGAGCCTCCGGCGCGCAGCCGGAGGCTCTTCTTGTTTGTTTTCAGCTCCGTTTGAACATGATCTGCTCCACCCGTTTGTAGAGGAGCATGGACAGGACGCTCACCACCACGCCCTTCAGCAGGTTCAGCGGGGCCACCGCCAGCAGGACGAAGCTGGTGACGCCGGTGATGCCGCTGTGGATCTTGGCGCCCATGTCCACGATGGCCTCCAGGGGCATGTGGAACATCTCGGCAAAGGCGGGCAGCAGATACACCGCGTTGAAGAGGCTGCCGAAAACCGTCATGACCGCGGTGCCCACGGCCAGACCGCCGATGGCGGTGCGCTTCGTCCGCCGGAAGTGGTAGATCATGGAGGCGGGCAGCACCAGCGCGCAGCCCACCGCGAAGTTCGCCAGCTCCCCCACGAAGGCCGTGGTGCTGGACTTGAACAGCAGCTTGATCAGGATTTTCAGAAACTCCGTCAGCACCCCCGCCACCGGGCCCAGGTAGAAGCTGCAGATCAGCACCGGCAGCTCGGAAAGGTCCACCTTATAGAAGCTGGGGGCCAGGAAGAGCAGGGGGATCTCCAGCAGCATCAGGATCCCCGCCAGGGCGGCGGAGATGGCCACCGTGGTGATGTACTTGGGCGAGGACAGCCGCAGCCGGTCCCGGCAGAAGAAACGCTCGAAGAGCCAGGCCAGGAGCAGCAGCCCCCCCACCACGGCAAAGCAGATCAGCAGAAATCGTGTCGTCGCGTTCATAGAAATCCCTCCCACAAAAAGCAAACGCCTGAAGACAGAGGTCTTCAGGCGGATTCTTTGCGCACAAAGAACAGCTTCTTCTCTCATCCAGACTTTCCGCTGCAAGCAGATCACTGTCGGTCCCGGAATCGCACCGGGTCGGCCCGAAGGCTCGCGGACTCTCACCGCCGGTCGGGAATTGCACCCTGCCCTGAAGATGTACCGGATTCAGTTCGGCGTTATTATACAACGCTGCGGGGAAAAAAGCAAGCGTTTTTCGGAATTCATTGCGGGAGAATCCTGCAGCTTTTCTTACGAAAAGTATCTGAAAATCGTAAGAAAAACATTCAAAAGTGTCTTGACAATTAGACTGTATCGTGGTATAATTATGGTATCTTAGAAAGGTAATTTCAAAGGAGGCGCCCGTCATGAAACAGACCCCAGGCCGCAAGCAATTCACCTTTTACCGCTCCTACATCGAGAACGTGATGAAGCTGCCCAAATGCCGCCGCTTCGAGACCCTGCTGGGGATCATTTTCTATGCCCTGGACGGCACGGAGCCCGATCTGAGCGGGGCCTCGGACGCGGTCTTCGGCTGCATCCGGCCCAACATCGACAGCAGCCGCGTCAAGGCTGAGACCGCCCTGCGGACCCGGGAAAAGGCCGGAGCCGCGGAAGCGGAGGAGGCCGGGGCGCCCTGCGCCCTGCCGCCCCGGGGGGAGTCCATTGGACAGCGCGGCAGGAAAAGCGCCCCGCAGGAGAACAAGAAAAAGAATAAGAATAAGAATGAGTCTGAGAAAGAGAGAGAGGAAGAGACAGAGGCAGAGGAAGAGACAGAGGGCAGCGCCGCGCCGGTTTTCGAAAGGAGCCGGACGGACGGCGCTGCCACAGACGGGGATCCCGGGCTCTCTCTTTCTGCTGTGGAGAGAGAAAGGGATTTTTCAGAGGGTTCGGAGGCCCCGGAGCCAGGCTGGTCTATGACCGCCTTCGACGGGGGGATGGATTCTCCGGCCGATGCGGAGGAGCCGGAAAACCGGCTGCCCTATTCGGCCATGCTGGAAAACGACTGCGCCCTGCGGGTCCTGTGGAAGACCCTGATGGATCAGGAGCGGTGCGGCGGCCCCATGAGCCGGAAGCGGAAACGAAGTCTCCTGCGGGAGCTCCACAGCGCCCCGCCGGGTCAGCGGACAGGGATCCTGGCCGGACGATTGCGCGCAGGAAGCGGCGCATGCCCACCGTAGGGGCGCTCATCGAGCGCCCGCCCGCGGCAGAAACCTTCCGGATCTGTCATTGCGAGCCAGTGACCGATGTCACTGGCGTGGCAATCCGTTTCCCCTTGCGTTCCGATTATCGCCTGCGTTGCGTTTTATGACATGCCGGCATGCCAGCCCGCGGCAGAAACCTTCCGGATCTGTCATTGCGAGCCAGTGACCGATGTCACTGGCGTGGCAATCCGTTTCCCCTTGCGTTCCGATTATCGCC
>JAFYAB010000054.1 GCA_017540945.1 Oscillospiraceae bacterium
CACAGCCTGCGCAGACTATGATCTCTGGAATAACACCATGCGTCGCTATGTCAAACGCGGCAGCCACGGCATTGCGTTGCTGGACACATCCAGAGACCGCCCACAGATCAAGTATGTATTTGACGTTTCCGACACCGGCGGTGGGGAGTATTCCCGCCGCCTCAATTTATGGGAATATCGGGACGAGCACTATGCGCCTGTATCGCAGATGCTTTCTGACCGATACGGGATCGACGACGGACGTGGGATCGAGGATCAGGTCAATTCCGTGGTCTCGCAGATGGTTTCTCAGTTTTGGGATGACAACCTGGGGGACATCTTTGACATCGTTGACGGATCGTACCTTGCCGATTACAATGAATTTGAAATCGGGGTCGCTTTTCGCAGCGCCGCCACCGTCAGCACAACCTATGCCATTCTGGAACGTTGCGGCTTGCACCCGGAAAGCAGGTTCAACTATTACGATTTCCTGTCCGTCTTTGATTTCAACACGCCGAGCGCCGTGTCCATTCTCGGTACCGCGATCAGCCAGATCAGCGAGCGTGTCCTGCGTCAGATCGAAGTCACCATCCGAAACTATGAGCGCGAAAAGAGCGCAGAAAGGAGCCAGAGCAATGAGCCTGACCTATCAACAGAACGGGGACTATCTGATCCCCAACCTGGCCGTACAGGAGACCTCCCAGCCCATCGGGAAATACGGGAGGATGCGGAAGAAGTACCTGCAGGAGAACCGACCCCTGCTTTGGAACCAGCTGATCCTGTCCGAAGGCCTGTATCCGCACCTGCTGGAGATCGAGCAGACCGCGAACGAGAGGCTGGAACGGATGCTCCCGGAAATGGCGGCGAAGGCCGGCGTGACGGAGCGCCTGAAGGCCGAAGACCCGATGAAGTGGGTGGGGCTGATGAACACCGTCAAAGCCCAGGCCGAGGAAATCATCCTGAAGGAACTGATCTTCGCATAGAGCCCGCGCCGGTAGAATTCCGGCAGCAGAGCGGCGAGCAAATCAGTCTTTTCCCCTCAGAAGAAGAACAAATCCATATCATTCAGGAAGCGGAGAGCGTCACACCGACGCCCTTCGCTTTTTCCATCCCCCAGGAGGTCATCGACCAATTCCTTCGATATGGCAGCAATTCCGAGCACAGCCGGATGCACCTGGTTACAGAGGTTTCCAAGGGCAAAAACGTTTCCGAGCTCGCGGAATACCTCTCCCGGGAATTCCACGGTGGGTATGGCATTGAGGCGGGCGGTGTCAAGTACACGGCGTGGTATGCAGAGGACGGCATCCACATCGCAAAAGGCACCGCAGCCCGATATGTATCCTCCGCACAGATCATCCCGTGGGAGGCCGCGGCGACCCGTGTGCAGGAGCTGTATCAGCAGGGACAGCTTTCCACCAATGTCGAGCTGGCCGAGGCCTCCCGAAACGAGCGCAGCGAGATCGCCTACGCCCTGTTGATGCTTCATCGGGATTTGTCTGAGGAGGCCCGGGATGTCGGCTACCTCTCCACCATGCTGCCCATGCAGGGCGGCGGGTTCCCGGAGGAACAGGGCCGTCTGACCGACGCCCTGGGCGAGCCGGAAAAGCTGGACGTGATCGTAGCGGACTATGAACGCTTCTATGAAGCCCATTCCTATGACCGCGGCCTTCTCCGCTTTCATTATCACAAGCTGGATGTTATACGGCAGGGGCTCCGGGAGCTTTCTCTGAACCGCGAGTTGATTCCCCAGACGATGGCCGAGCTCCCTCCCCATGCGCCGTTCATCACGGAAGATGAAGTGGATGCAAACCTTGCGCGCCACGGCAGCGGCTTCGCCGGTGGAAGGGATCGTATATTCTCGTTTTTCCAACAGCAGCACACGCCGAAGGAAAAGGCGGACTTCCTCAAGCATGAATTTGGAACCGGCGGCTGCAGCCATGCGCTCTCCGGCGCAGGCGGCAGTATGCAGGATTACGACAGCAAGGGAATTCGCTACCGCAAAGAGAACTGTCAGCAAGTCACACTTTCATGGAGCAAGGTTTCCAAGCGCATTGAGGATCTGATCGCAAAGGACAGGTTTCTCTCAAAGGATGAGCTGTCTTTGGCTGGCGCAGACGCCCATGAAGAAGAGGAAATGCCCGCGTTCTGGGCTGAATACGAGGATCTCAAAGACGCCTTCCCGGACAGCATCGTGCTGGTGCAGGTTGGCGATTTCTATGAGACCTACGGTGAGGACGCCCGCCGCGCCGCCGCCTTTTTGGACTGGAACGCAACGACCCGTCTGATCCCCGCTGTAGGCCGCGTTGACCTTTGCGGCATTCCCTCTCACATTCTCAATGACAATGTGGAGAAGCTGCGGGAGCATTGGGATATCGTCATTTCTACGCTGGACAAGGATGGGAACTATGAGACCCGCACGGTTCAGGCTGCCGAACATGAAACGGAGCAGGCGCAGGTCATCACAGAAACCGAAGAAGCACCTTCGCCGCAAACTCCTGTATCAGAAGAACCCCCCGCCACACCCGTCCAGCCTTCCACTCCTGGAGAACCGAGGCCAATGACCGCGGAGGAAATCGACGACGCCCTTCGCGTCTGGAACGGCAGGATCGAAAGTAAACGAGCTGTGGTCCGCTATATGCAGGAGCATGGCAGGGAACGCGGCACTGCCGCATGGCTGTCCAGAGAGTTCGGTCTTGATCCCCAAACGCCGCTGACGCTGATTACGGTGGACGGTATGGGCGAAACAAAGCTCCCGTGGCCCAACGTCCAGCGCCGGATTGCCCAGCTCATCAAGGCGGAGCAGTTCTACACGCAGGAGGAATACGACAACCTGGACGATGTGGACCCGATTGCCGTCCGGGAACGGCTGGCGGAGTCCGGCATCGTCAACGGCGAAGTGGTGGACCCGGAGGCGCTGAATAACAATCCCTTCATTCAACAGGTGATGGCGGATGCGGATCGTCTCGCGCAGGAAGCGCAGACTGACGCCTTTACGACACCAGGCGGCCTGACCGTCCATGTGGGAGACGCCGTTGCAATGACTGACGACGAAGGAACAACCATTCGTTTTCAGATTGTGGGCGTTGACACCGACACAGTATCGTATGTCAGCCTGGATTTCACCGAGGGACACACCATTTCCCTGGAACGCGGATATTTTGAGCAATATCTGGATGAACACAACGGTGTTGTGGAACGCCAAGAAGTCGAGCAGCCGCAGGAGGCCGAAGCGGAGCCGGTTCTTTACGAGGATCAGCAATTCGCGCAAAGGAATATCATCCCCGGCGAGACCCATTTCACCGTTGACGGCAGAGATTATCTGATTACCCAGGCAAATCTGGAAACCGGAATGATTACGTATCGGGACGTCTCCGTTTCTCCGGACTTCACCGGCGAAGTGTTCCGCACAGACAGGATCGAGACGGTTCGGAAGCTGATCGAGGAATCCGCGGAGGCAGAAGGCCTGTTCTACACACCGCTTGGCTTTACCTATCGGCTCGGACAAATCCTTGAAGCAAGGTTTGAGGACGGCAGTCACCTGATGGACGTCCGGCTCACCAAGGTGGACAACCGAAATGTGTACTACACGCTGCTGGAAGGCCCCGAACAGACCGAAAAGCATATCCCGCGCGGACGATTTGACGGGTTTCTGGAAGCTGGGAGAATCGCAGAGAAGTCCCAGGTGGAGGAAAACCCTTGGCCCGTTGACGTCGGCGACACCGTTTATCTGGAAGACGGAAAGGCTTATATCGTAGAACAGCTATCCGTCAATCACATTCAGCTCCGAGATCCCACGCTGCTCTATCCGATCTTCCGGGCAGAGAGCTACGAGAGCTTTCAGCGGCTTATGGAGCTGTACCCCCAGCCTGCCGCGGCAGCACAGGAGACGCCGACCGATACTCCCCCTGCCAGGGAAACAGAACGGCCGCTGACGGTGGAAACCGTTGCGTTCTATCCTGCCGAAGAAAACAATCTGCCCTTCGACGTGGAGATCCAAACCCTGCGCACCACGCCTCCTGATCCTCCCATCCAGACGCCGCCTGAGAACTTCCGTATTACGGATATGCACCTGGGCGAAGGCGGTCCCAAGGCCAAGTTCCGGGCTAATATGGAGGCCATTCATACCCTCAAACAGATTGAATCAGAGGGCAGGGCTGCCACGCCGGAGGAGCAGGAAACCCTCTCCCGCTATGTAGGCTGGGGCGGCCTCGCGGACGCCTTCTACGAAAACAAGTCGGATTGGAGCAAGGAATATCAGGAGCTGAAGGAAGCTCTGACGCCGGAGGAATACACCGCTGCCCGTGCTTCCACGCTCAACGCTCACTACACCAGCCCCACGGTCATCCAGGCCATTTATGAGGCGGTAGGGCGTATGGGGTTCCAAAGCGGAAACATCCTGGAGCCCTCCATGGGTATCGGCAACTTTTTCGGAATGCTGCCCACGGAAATGTCGGATTCCACGCTCTACGGCGTGGAGCTGGACAGCATCACGGGACGGATTGCGAAACAGCTCTATCCTAGGGCGAATATTACCGTTGCGGGTTTTGAGACCACCGACCGCAAGGACTTCTATGATCTTGCCATCGGCAACGTGCCCTTTGGCAACTACCAGGTCTCAGACCGGGCCTATGACAAGCTGGGCTTCTCCATCCACAATTATTTCTTTGCCAAAGCGTTGGATCAGGTGCGTCCGGGCGGCATCGTGGCCTTTGTAACCTCGCGCTATACGCTGGACAGCAAGGACAGCACTGCCAGGAAGTATCTCGCCCAGCGCGCGGACTTCCTCGGCGCGATCCGTCTGCCAAACAATGCTTTCCGCGCCAACGCCGGGACGGATGTTGTCTCGGATATTATTATCCTGCAAAAGCGGGACAGGCCTGTAGACCGGGATGAGCCCTGGGTCCACCTTGGCCAGAACGAGGACGGCTTTGCCGTAAACAGCTACTTCGTCGATCACCCGGAGATGATCCTGGGGCGGCAAACCGCCGAAAGCACCCAATACGGCAAGCAGGATTTCACCGTTGTCCCCATCGAGGGACTGGAGCTGGGAGACCAGCTGCACGACGCGATAAAGTATATCCGCGGATCTTATGCGGCCGCGGAGCTGCCGGATTTGGGCGAGGGCGAGGAGGTCCGTGAGACGATCCCTGCCGATCCCAGCGTCAAGAACTACTCCTATACCATCGTCAACGGAGAAATCTACTACCGGGAAAACAGCATCATGGTCAAGCCTGAGCTGAATGCCACGGCAAAGGAACGGGTGAAGGGCATGGTGTTCCTGCGGCACTGTATGCAGGAGCTGATCGACCTGCAGATGGACGAATACTCCTCCGACGCGGACATCGCGGCAAAGCAGGCAGAGCTCAACGATCTCTATGACAATTTCACAGCCCGGTACGGACTCATCAATGACCGGGCCAACCGGCTGGCTTTCGCCAGCGACAGCTCCTATTATCTCCTTTGCTCCCTGGAAGTATTGGACGAGAACAACGAGCTGCAGCGCAAGGCGGATTTCTTTACCAAGCGCACCATCAAGCAGCAGCGCAGCGTGGATCACGTGGACACCGCGGTGGAGGCCCTGGCCGTATCCCTCGGCCAGAAGGCCCGCGTGGATCTGCCCTTTATGGCCCAGCTCATGGGCGGCGAGGACAGGATTCCGCAGATCGTGGAGGACCTGCACGGCGTCATCTACAAAGACCCGAACACCGGCCCCTTTGACTACGCGGACGGCGGAGAGCATTGGAATCAGGGCTGGCAGACGGCGGACGAATACCTTTCCGGCAATGTCCGGCGAAAGCTCCGCACCGCGGAGCGGATCGCGGAGACCGATCCCTTCTTCCGGGTCAACGCCGAGGCGCTGAAACGGGCCCAGCCCAAGGATCTGGACGCCTCCGAGATCGAGGTCCGCCTCGGCAGCACGTGGATCGACCCGCAGTATTACCAGGAGTTCATGTATGAGACCTTCAAGACGCCGTATTATATGCGCCGCAGGATCAAGATCAACTACTCTCCCTATACAGCAGAATGGCAGATCGAAGGAAAGACGGCCACCGGCTACGGTGATTTTGTGGCAAACAATATGTTCGGCACCGACCGGGCCAACGCCTACCGGCTGCTGGAGGACGCCCTGAACCTCCGGGACATTCGGATCTACGATACCATCGAAGATGCGGACGGCAAGGAAAAGCGCGTTCTGAACGCAAAGGAGACGACCCTGGCGGCGCAGAAGCAGCAGGCCATCCGGGAGGCGTTCCGGGATTGGATCTGGAAAGACCCCCGTCGCAGAGAAGCCCTTGTCAAGCAGTACAACGAGGAGATGAACAGCACCCGTCCCCGGGAATACGACGGAAGTCACCTGGTTTTCAGCGGCATGAACCCGGAAATCACCCTCCGGGAGCATCAGCTCAATGCCGTCGCCCATGTGATTTACGGAGGCAATACCCTGCTGGCCCACGAGGTCGGCGCAGGTAAAACATTTGAGATGATCGCCGCTGCGATGGAATCCAAACGCCTCGGCTTGTGCAGCAAATCCCTGTTCGTGGTGCCCAACCACCTGACAGATCAGTGGGCAACGGAGTTCCTGCGCCTCTATCCCTCGGCAAATATCCTGGTCACGACCAAACGCGACTTTGAGCCGCACAACCGCAAGAAATTTTGTGCCCGCATCGCCACCGGAGATTATGACGCCGTGATCATCGGACACAGTCAGTTCGAGCGCATTCCCATCAGCTCCGAGCGGCAAATCCGGCTCCTGCAGGAGCAGATCGAGGACATTACCACCGGTATCGAGGAAATGCAGGACAATGACGGCCCCAGCTATTCCATCAAACAAATGGAAAAGACCAAGCGTTCCTTGGAAGCCCGTCTGAAAAAGCTCCAGGGCGAGGGCCGGAAGGACGATGTGGTCACCTTCGAGCAGTTAGGCGTTGACCGTCTGTTCGTGGACGAATCGGACAACTATAAAAACCTGTTCCTTTATACCAAAATGCGGAACGTGGCAGGCCTTTCCACCACCGACGCACAAAAGTCCTCGGATATGTTTGCCAAGTGCCGCTATATGGACGAGCTTACCGGAGGCCGCGGCATCATCTTCGCCACCGGCACCCCGGTCAGTAATTCGATGACAGAGCTCTACACGATCCAGCGGTATCTCCAATATGACCGGCTTCAGGAGCTGGGTATGGGGCATTTCGACTGCTGGGCCTCCCGATTCGGCGAAACCACAACAGCGCTGGAGCTGGCCCCGGAGGGCACCGGATACCGAGCTCGGACACGCTTCGCCAAGTTCTTCAACCTCCCGGAGCTGATGAATCTCTTTAAGGAGGTTGCGGACATCAAGACCGCCGATCAGCTGGACCTTCCCACACCGGAGGTGGAGTATCACACATACGCCTCCAAGCCTACCGAAATCCAGCAGGCAATGGTCAAAACCCTTTCGGAACGAGCCTCCAAGGTCCATTCCGGCGCAGTCGATCCCAAGGAGGATAATATGCTGAAGATCACCTCGGACGGGCGCAAGCTCGGCCTGGATCAGCGGATCATCGACCCCATGCTGCCTGACGACGTAGGCACAAAGGTCAATCAATGCGTCGCCAACATCCTGCAATTCTGGCGTGAGGGCGAAGATCAGAAACTGACGCAGCTGGTCTTTTGCGATATTTCCACCCCCTCCGCCCGAAGCAAGACCGCTCGGGTGGCGGCGAAATCTCCCAGCACCATTCTGGACAACCCGGAGATCCGGGCGCTGGAGGACGCCGTTCCTCTGGAGGAAGTATCCGATTCCAGGTTTACGATCTACGAGGATATTCGCCGGAAGCTCATTGAGGGCGGGATGCCC